>NZ_KI914924.1:0-23664 GCF_000520575.1 Arthrobacter sp. I3 | reverse complement strand
GCCGGCCTGCGGCCGCCGTGCTGCTCGCCGCAGTCGCCGTTTTTGTCCCGGCAGTCAACGCCGCGCTCACCGGGCTCACGCCCGGGCTCCTCGGCGGGGGCGCCGCCTGCTTCGCGCTCGCCGTCGTGCTCCTGGGCCGGATTCCGGTTCGGCTCACGACGCCACCTGACGGGCAGGGCGGATCGGAACCGCCATTGCCACGCCCGCCATTAAGTGCCAATGTCGAACCATGACGGAGAACTCGGCAACCACGGAAGACACCTTCACCCCGGACGTCTCCACCACCCGGAACGACGAGCTGCACCGTTACGAACTCCGTGTCGGCGACAAGCTGGCCGTCCAGGTGCGCTTCATCGACAGGCCGGGCCATATCGACTTTATCCACACGGATACCGCAGAGCAGTTCCAGGGCCAAGGGCTCGCCAAAGTGCTGGCGCACTTCGCCCTCGATGACGTGGTTGCCTCCGGCAAGCGGATTATCCCGAATTGCCCGTTCATGTACCGCTACCTGCGCAAACATGAGTCGTACCACCAGTATGTGGACTGGCCGGAGCGGGTCCCCGAGGGAGCCTGAGCGCCTGGCCCGGGGGCCGGAACGGCGTCATCGGCCTGCCCGCTTGTGGGCAGCGGACCAACCTCGTAAAGTTTGACCAGAGTTATGCAGTTGGCTCTTGGACAGGTGACTTTGGAGTACCCCATGAACCATAAACTGCGTGTGCTTGTCCGGGTGGACGTCGATCCCGCACATGTCACCCTCGAAATTACCGGCTGCGTTACGCAGTCTGACGCAGCAGCCCTCCTGCACATCGTGCGCCGCGCCTGCCGCCTCGAACCGGGCGCCGCCGTGGTCATCGACCTCCACGGCGCCTCCCACCTGGACCCTGAGGTGCTGCTGGACCTCCGGCGTCTCGCTGATGCCGGACGCCTGCCCGCTCCCGATGCCGGGGGCTCCGCAGAGGCCGGGCCGCTTCGTTTCGCCCTCGACGAGCCGGCGGTGCTGCCAATCTGCCTTGTGCACGTCGGCGCCGACGCCGAAGTCCTCGCCGGACTCGACACCGACTACCGCCCGGCCCCGGTCGCCGTCGCCGGGAACGGAGACAGCGAAGCTGCCGGACTGCTCGACGTCGGGCCCGGCTCCGGATCCGACTCCGGGCTGGGGGAGGCCAACAGCCCGCTGGCCGCGGAAACCGGCGGCCCCAGCGACCTTGGCTCCATCGACGGGCTGGCGCTTTCGGAGTACTTCGAGGGAACGCTGGATCCTGTGGCCACGGTCCGGGCACTGTCCGACACGGCGCTGTGCCGGCTCGCGGACGCTCTCTACCGCCACCTCGACACCAGCAGCCCGTCTTTCGGGGCGCACACCTGGTACGAGCTTGCGGCCGAAGAGCTTCAGAACCGCCACCTGCTCGATGACGGTGACCCGGCAGGGGACGAACTGGCGCAAGACACGGCCCTGGCCTGAGCCGGGACGAGACTAGGCTGTCGCTATGAACCCTCAAACAGCCTCTACATCCGGCAGCACAGCCCTGGTCACGGGCGCGACGGCAGGCCTTGGCGCCGAGTTCGCCCGCCAGCTCGCCGAGCAGGGCCACCGCGTGGTGCTCGTGGCCCGCGATGCCGGCCGCCTCGCGGCCACCGCGGCGGAGCTGGAGAACAGCTACGGGACCGCGACGGAGACGATCGCCGCGGACCTGACCGACGACGCCGGGATTGCCGCCGTCGTCGCGCGCCTCAGTGACCCCGCGCGGCCGGTGGAGATCCTGGTCAACAACGCGGGAATCGGCCTGCTGCGGCCCTTCGAGGACAACGACATTGCCGAGGAGAAGAAACACCTGAAGCTCCATGTCGAAACCGCCATGGAGCTCAGCCATGCCGCCCTGCAAGGCATGCTCGGGCGCCAGTCCGGCAGGATCATCAACGTCGCCAGCGTTGCGGCCTTCCTGCCCCGCGGCACGTACTCGGCAGCGAAGGCCTGGCTGCTGAGTTTCTCGCGCTCGGCCAACATGGCCTATGCGGCGCGCGGGGTGAAGGTCACCGCCGTTTGCCCCGGCTTCACCCACACCGAGTTCCACGACCGGATGGGGATGGACAAGACGGCGACGCCGCGCTGGATGTGGCTCGAGGCCCGGCAGGTGGTCAGCGAGGGACTGGCGGACAACGCCAAGGGCAAGGCCGTCTCGATCCCCAGCAAGCGCTACAAGGTCCTGACCTCGGTTTCGCGGGTGCTGCCCTCAAAGCTCGTCGCCGGGCCGGCGCGGCGCGCCAAGTAGCCGCCGGGTACGTCAGCGGACGGCCGGGCGCCGTCGGCGGATCAGTACGACGACGGCGATCCCGACGGCGGCGCCCACCAGTGTCTCGACGGCCCGTTCGGTCACCAACACGCCGGGATCGGCCGGCGCGGCAAGCTGTCCGACCAGCAGGATCACCGGGGTGAAGGAGACCATGGCAAGGCCGTAGTGCCGGGTCATGAACAGCTCGGTGCTGAACTGCAACACGATCACGAGGCAGACCAGGACGGCGGCCTCCTGCCCGGGGAAGGCCAGCAGCGGTGACCCCGGCCACGGGAACAGGACCGCCGCGACCACCACGAGGCCGATCAGGGTGCCGACAATCCGGTGGATGCCGCGGTACACGCTGCTGGGCAGGTCCGCCCCGGCAAGCGGCACCGCCGCCGCGGCCATGGCCCAGTGCGGGTGGCCGCTGCCACTGAGGACCCCCAGGGTGCCGGCGCCGCCGACAGCGGTGACGTAGCGGGCGGCATGCAGCCACGCCGCCCGGCGCCCTGCCCCGCGCAGTATTATGACGTCCCGCCGCCTCCCGCGCTGCCAGGTGCGGCCGACAAACCAGCCGCCAAAGCCGACCAAGATGGAGAACGCGGCCGATCCCGCGGCGAGGAGAAGGCCCGTCTGCCAGGGGGCGGCGGCGGGAACGGAGGCGCACGCGCCCAGGGCCAGGATCCCGAAGAAGGGACCGGCGGGTTTCAGGGCAGTCTTGTCCGTGAACAGCGAGCCCACGCCGGCGAACGCGGCCTCAATGATCACCAGGGCCCACGAATGAATGTGGTGGGCCGAGAGGAAGACGCCGACTCCTACGCCGGCAACCAGAAGGACAGCCGCCTGGCCTTGATGGCGGAGCCGGAGCTGGTGCGGCTCGGTGCGGCCGTACATGCCGGTCAGCGCGCCGAAAACGGCGTAGCCGGCCAGCTCGGGGCGACCGGCTGCCAGGAGCGCCAGGGACGGAACGGCCACGCTGATCGCCATCCGCCAAGCCGACACGTGGTCCTTGTTAGCCGGGGACAGGGTGTGCAGCGAACGGATGTGGTGCAGCAGGGACATCACAACCGCCTTTCCGGTTCCTGTGGTTTCAGTGGTTCCCCGGATCCCGGGGGTTCGCGGGGGCCCGGCGCCCGGGTGCTGATAGCGGTTCGGACACGCCTAAGGCCTGCCCGGATGCGTCCCCCAACGGGTAAGCATCCGGAACAGGCCTCAAAGGGCGGGGCTGTCAGCTACGTAGCCTGGACTGCTGCTGCCGGTCCGGTCGGACCGGTCGGACCGGCAGGCTTAGGCTGTGGCCGGGACTTTCTCGGCTTCCCCGCGCCCTGCGGTGGAATCGACGGCCGGTGCGACCATGGGCATGTCCATGTGCTCGAGGTCGATCAGCGGGTTCTCGTCCTGCGTCGCGACCAGCTCGCGGGCCTCAGCCTGGGTGTCCACGCTCGGCATGGAGCCGGGCAGCGGCATCTGGGCGGATTCCTTGAGGAAGTAGATCGCTACTGCGCCGATCGCCGAGGTGGCCATCAGGTAGTAGGCCGGCATCATGTCGTTGCCGGTTGCGCTGATCAGGGCGGCAACGATGAACGGCGTGGTGCCGCCGAAGATGGCCACCGAGAAGTTGTACGCGATGCCCATGGCGCCGTAACGGCTGGCCGTCGGGAACTGGGCCGGCAGGGCCGACGCCAGGTTGGCCACGTAGAACGTCACGGGGAAGGCAATCAGGGAAAGGCCGGCCAGCGTGGACCAGATTTCACCGATGCCGATCAGCAGGAAGGCGGGGGTGGCGAGGACGACGGTGCTGATGGCGCCGATCCACAGCACGGGGCGGCGGCCGATCCGGTCGGAAAGCTTGCCGGTCAGCGGGATGCAGAGGCTCATGATGACCAGCACGGGGATGGTCAGCAGCGTGCCGTGCAGCTCGTCGTAGCCCTTGGATTCCGTCAGGTACGTCGGCATGTAGGAGGTCAGTGCGTAGCCGGCGGTGTTTGCCGCCGCGACCAGGATCATCGCGACGATGAGGGAGCGCCAGTACGCCTTCACGATGCCCACCGGGCCCTTGGAGGCTGTGATGTCCGAGGCGGTTGCGTCCTTGGCGAGGTTCTCCTGGGCATCCAGGGTTGCCTGGAACTGGGGGGATTCCTCGATCTTGCTCCGGAAGTACACGGCGATCAGGCCGAGCGGGCCGGCAAGGAGGAACGGGATGCGCCAGCCCCACTGCTCCATGGTGTCCTGGCCGAGGGTCAGCTGCAGCACCGAAACGAGGGCCGCGCCAAGGGCGAAACCGAGATAGCTGCCCATGTCCAGGAAGCTGGCGAAGAATCCGCGGCGCTTGTCAGGGGCGTACTCGCTCACAAAGGTCGTGGCGCCGGCGTATTCACCGCCGGTAGAGAAGCCCTGGATAACTTTGAACAGGACCAGCAGGACCGCAGCCCAGATGCCGATCTGTGCGTAGCCGGGCAGGAGCCCGACGGCGAAGGTGCTGGCGGCCATGATCATCAGGGTCGCGGCGAGGACCTTCTGGCGGCCGATCTTGTCGCCAAGCCAGCCGAACACGACTCCGCCGAGGGGGCGGGCGATGAAGGTGGCGGCGAAGGTTCCGAGCAGGAACAGGGTCTGGACGGACTTGTCCGCCTCCGGCAGGAACACCGGTCCCATGGTGGTGATCAGGTAGCCGAACACGCCGACGTCGTACCACTCCATGGTGTTACCCACGATGGTGCCGCCGAGTGCCTTCTTGAGCATCGGCTGGTCGACAACGTTGACGTCGGACTCGCGGAGTCGACGGCGACGTAGCTTCGGTTTCTTCACACCCTTGGGTGCGCCTTGGTTGGTTCTGCTGGCGTCGATGACGCCTGCTGAAGAGTCGGTCGTGCTTCGGTCTGTGGGCATTTGGGAAGCTCCTAGGGAGATCATTTGCTTGCGACTTGTAGCTGCCCCGCTCTGGGCAGGCTTTCAATTTTACGGGAATTCTCTGGAGTTTCCGAGTTGTGTGCCGTATGATCGCCCATTTCGGGTGCGAATTGGGGGCAATTCACTAATTTCTTTTGCCCGCTTTTACCGCGCGGATACTGGGAACCGGCCATCCCCGCGGCGCCGCGCCCAAAATTTTCCGCGCCAGCCCTCGATTGCGGGGGTTTCCGACGGGATTCGGGCCGCCGGAAAGTCAGACGGCGGGCGCTACAGACATCTCCCCGGGGCAGTCCTACGATTGATGGACACTTCATTTCACAGCGGTTAATTACAGCGGAAAGGAAGATCAATGGCGGATCATCAGTTCGGAGAAGAAATCGAGCCCGAGGTCGCGAGCCATCTGGCGCAGTCCATGGCTGAAGCCCCGGGACCCGAGGCCCTGCACCACGCTCCCCCCGGGCCCGGTCAAGGACAGCAATGGCCGGACGGCAGCGGCAAGCAGCGGCACCCCAAGGACCGCGACAGCGCCCGCGGGCGGCAGGGCCAGCAGGTGGCCGCCGGCGCCATGCACCGGCAAAGCCGTCCGCAGCTGCCCCACCACGACTAGCCCCATCACCGCTGGCCCCCACACGGCTAGGGGCCGGCGGCAGGGTCTGCGACGACGTCGGCTGGCGCTTTATCCAGGCGCCAGCCACGCCACACCGGGTGCCGGAGCTTCCCGCTGCCGGTCCATTCCCCGAAGGTGACCTCGCCGACGAGTTTTGCGCTCACCCAGTTGGCGTCTGCCGCGTCAGCGTCCGGCACGTCCCGGAACGGGGAGGTCTTCCGTGGCAGGGCGTCGAGTTGTTGCCTGAGTTCCTTGAGTTCACGGGTGCTGAAGCCGCTGCCCACCCGGCCCACATACCGTAGTTTCGAGCCGTCCGGAATTCCCAGCAGCAGCGAGCCCACGGATTCCCGGCGGCCCCCTTTCCCGGGCCGCCAGCCGCCCACCACCACCTCCTGGGTCCGTTCAACCTTGAGCTTGAGCCAGGACCGGCTGCGCTGGCCGACGTAGCGCCCGTCCGTGCGCTTGGCCATGACCCCCTCGAGGCCGAGCTCGGCGGCGCTTTCCAGGATGTGCGCGACGTCGCCATCGATCACGCCGGAAAGCTCCACCGGGGCGGCGGAAGGGCGGAAGAACTGCTCCAGCCGGCGGCGCCGCTCACTCAGCGGCTGGCGCCGCAGGTCCTCGCCGGCGTCGAAGAGCAGATCGAACAGCATCAGCCGCACGGGCGTCGACTGCTGCGCCCGGGCGACGTCGGCGGCCCTGCTCAGTTTCATCCGGCCCTGCAGCAGCCCGAAGTCGGGCCGGCCGGAGCGGCCGACGGCGATGATCTCGCCGTCGGCGACGAAGCCCTGCTCCGGCCAGCAGGACCGGTCCGTCAGCTCGGGGTAGCTCACTGACATGTCGATGCCGTTGCGGCTGATGAGCCGGACCGTCGTTGCGTCGCCGATCACCAGGGCCCGCACCCCGTCCCACTTGAGCTCGATCTGCCAGTCCAGGTCCGGAAGGTCCGCCACCGTCCCGGATGTGGCCAGCATCGGGCTGAATCCGGAGGCGTGGGGGGCACGTTCGTTGCCGGCGGCGGTTTCCGCTCCGCCCTCGCGGTGGCCGCGGCCGTCCGCTGAGCCGTCCTCCCCGCCGTCGTCCGCTGCCTCGTCGGTGTCTTTGTCCGTATTGTCCGCTGTGCCGGCCGGGCGCGGCGGGCCGGGACGGCCTTGAGGGCCCGCCGGGTCCATCAGGTGGATCAGCCACTGGTCATCGGCCCGGCCGGTGTGGATCAGGGCGAACCTGCGCGGTCCGCCGAGGCCGCCGCCCTCCGCGCCGGTCAGGGTGGCGATGACCTCCTTGCCCGCGATCCATTTTTCGCATTCGTAGTGTCCGTGGTCCCAGATGCTGACCGTCCCGGCGCCGTACTGGCCCTTGGGAATGTCACCCTCGAAGTCGGCGTAGTCCAGCGGGTGGTCCTCGGTCTGGACCGCGAGGTGGTTCTTGGTTTTGCTGGTCGGGACGCCCTTGGGCAATGCCCAGGACACCAGCACGCCGTCGCGTTCCAGCCGGAAGTCGTAGTGGAGCCGGCTGGCGTGGTGCTCCTGGATGACGAACTTCTCCTGCCGTGTCCCGCCGTCGTCCCCGGCGTGGTGCCGGTCCGCGGTGAAGGGCTCGGGAGTGGCCGCCCTGTCCCGTTTGGTGCGGTACTTTTCCAGCCGCGGATCGGCGTCGCCGCCGTCGCCGGCCGGCTCGGGAGGGATTTCGGCCCGTCCGCTGAGCCGGTGGTCCGCCTGGCGGTCCGGCGCGTGCGCCGCCGGGGCTCCGGCGCCGTGCCGGCCGCCGGAAACCGGGGCGAACGGATCCTTGCCGGCTGCGACGCGCTTCATCACCTCCTGGAAATCCAGCTGGTGCAGGGACGCGGAACTGAGTTCCCGCCATGTGCGCGGGGCGGCCACCGTCGGCCGGAGCCGGCCGCGCAGCGAGTACGGCACGATGGTGGTCTTGGCGGCGTTGTTCTGGCTCCAGTCCACCAGTACCTTGCCCGTGCGCAGGGTCTTTTTCATGTCGCTGACGGCGAGATCCGGGTGGTCTGCCTCGAGCGAGCGGGCCAGTTCGCGGGCGAAGTCGGAAATCCGGTCCGAGCTCTGGGACCCGTCCAGGGCCGCGTAGAGGTGGATGCCCTTGCTGCCGCTCGTCACCGGCACGGGGTCCAGGCCAACGTCCTGCAGGATGGTGCGGGCCAGCCTGGCCACCTCCACGCACTCCGCCAGTCCCGCGCCTTCGCCCGGGTCCAGGTCCAGCACCAGCCGGTCGGGCGGCATGGCGTTGCCGTGGGAGTCAACCCGCCACTGCGGCACGTGGATCTCCAGGGCCGCGATCTGGGCCAGCCAGGTGAGGGTGGCGGGATCATTGACCAGGGGATATTGGATGGTCCGGTCCTTGTGCGTGATGGCGGCACGGGGCACCCAGCCAGGCGTTGAATGGTCCAGGTTCTTCTGGAAGAACATCTCCCCGGGGGCATCGGCGGTCCCGACGCCGTGGACCCAGCGCTTGCGCGTGGCCGGCCGGTTGCGGGCGGCGGGGATCAGCACCGGCGCGACGGCGGCGTAGTAGGCCAGGACGTCGGCCTTGGTGGTGCCAGTCTCCGGGTACATGATTTTTTCCAGGTTGGTGAGCACCAGTTCGCGCCCGTCCACGCGGACGCGTTCCTTACCGTTGGGCAAAACCCTTCACCTCCGCGCAACTGTGATGTTCACTTGATCCATGAGAGCCATCTGGAAAGGCGCAATAGCGTTCGGGCTGGTCAACGTGCCGGTCAAGGTCTACAGCGCCACCGAGGACCACGACATCAGCCTCCACCAGGTCCACAACGCCGACGGCGGCCGGATCCGCTACCAGCGCCGTTGCGAGGTCTGCAGCAAGATCATCGACTACGAGGACATCGACAAGGCCTACGAGGACGACGGCCGCACGGTGGTCCTGACGCGCGACGAGCTCAAGTCCATCCCGGCGGAAAACAGCCACGAAATCGAAGTGGTCCAGTTCGTTCCGGTCGACCAGCTCGATCCGATGATGTTTGAAAAGAGCTACTACCTTGAACCCGACTCCAAGTCGCCCAAGGCCTACGTGCTGCTGCGGCGCGCCCTCGAGGACACGGACCGGGTGGCAATTGTGCAGTTCGCGCTGCGGGACAAGACCCGGCTTGGCGCGCTGAGGATTCGTGACGAAGTCCTGGTGCTGCAGTCGCTGCTGTGGGCCGACGAGGTCCGCGAGGCCAGCTTTCCAGCACTCGAGACTTCCATCCGGATCTCGGCGCAGGAACGCGAGATGTCCGCGGCCCTGGTTGACTCGATGGCCTCCGACTTTGAGCCGGACCAGTTCACGGATGATTACCAGGAGCAGTTGCGCCAGCTGATTGAGGCCAAGCTGGACAAGGGGGAGTCGCTGGACACGGAGGAGACCTTCGGCGCCCCCGCCGAGGCCGGCGAGGGCGAAGTTATCGACCTGATGGAAGCCCTCAAGCGCAGCATCGAGAAAAAGCGCGGCGGTGGGCCGGCGGAGACTCCTGCCGGGGGCTCCGGTTCTGCTGCCAAGGCCGCCCCGAGGACCTCCGCCAAGACGGCGGCAGCCAAGTCCACAGGCACTAAATCCACGGCCGCCAAGACGGCGGCATCCACGACTGGTTCCAAGTCTGCGGCGGCTTCCAAGGCTGAAGCGGCGCCCAAAGTGACGGCGTCGAAGACGGCGCGAAAGCGTGCCTGAGCCCGGGTGCCGGCTGGCGCCGTCGTGCACGTTAATCAGGAGTTCCGCAGGGCGGAGATGAGCTCGCTCTTCTTCTTGGCCGAGTAACCTTTGAGGCCGATCTCCTTGGCGCGTGCCTTCAGCTGCGGCACCGTCCAGTCCTCGTAGTCACCGGCCTTGCCGCCCTTGCGGCCGACCGAGGAACGGCCCCGCTTGGCGGCGGCGTTGGAGATCCTGGCCGCTTTTTGCTTGGAGGCGCCGTCCTCGAGCAACTTCTCATAGAGCTCGGGGTCCTTGATGCTGGGGCTCTCTGAGCCTTGGGGCTCGCCCTTCTTCGTTGGCATGGCTGCGCGATCATCTCCTTCGGCCGGGAACCACATGGGCGGCGGCCCGCGGTCGGTGCCGCCGGGGATTCCAAACTAGCCGCGCCGCGGGGCCGTGACAAGCATTTGCTAAGGCCCCTTATAAAAGTTGCCTGACGGTCCGCCGCCAGAGCAAAGCGGCAGGCAACGCGAAGGCCCGGCCGGCCCCTGATCGGGGGCGGCCGGGCCAACTGAAGCTGCCGGTGTTCCGGCGCGGGGCCGGAAGCTGAGGCTATTCGGCGTCGTGATCCGTCTCAAGGATCTGCACGAGGCGGTCAAGTGCGGCGTCGGCGCCCTCACCTTCGGCACGCAACACCACAACTTCGCCGTGCGATGCGCCGAGGCTCATCAGCGACAGGATGCTGGCGGCGTCCATCGCCTCGTCCTCGGGCTCGCCCAGCCGGGCAATCGTGATCTCGAGGTTGTCGAACTCGCCTGCAGCCTCGGCGAAGATGGCGGCCGGACGGGCGTGCAGCCCGACCCGGCTGGCAATGGTGGCGTTACGTTCGGTCATTTCTGCTCCTTGAAGTCAGCTTGGGTGTTTGTCAGCTGTGAGTATCTGCTGGGAAAATCGTCCTGGTTCAGGCGGCAACGGGAACCGTTTCCACCGTATCAACAGGCTTCTTGACTGCCCAGCGCTTGAGCCCGATCACGGCGAAGGCGCCGACAACGGTACCGGCCGCAATGGCGATGCAGAACCACAGGAACGAATCGATCGCGAAGAAGACGAAGATTCCGCCGTGGGGGGCCTTCGAGCCCACGCCGGCCGCCATCGAGATGGCACCGGTCACGGCGCCGCCGAGCATGCTGGCGGGGATGACGCGGAGCGGGTCCGCGGCGGCGAACGGGATGGCGCCTTCGGTGATGAAGGAGGCGCCCAGCAGCCAGGCGGCCTTGCCGTTTTCCTGTTCCGCCAGGCTGAAGAGCCTCTTGTTCAGCACGGTCGCGGCCAGTGCCATGGCCAGCGGCGGGACCATGCCGGCGGCCATGACGGCCGCCATGATCTGCCACGGGGCCTGGTTGGTGATGGAGGCTGCGCCCAGGCCGGCGACTGCGAAGGAATAGGCAACCTTGTTGACGGGACCGCCGAGGTCGAAGCACATCATCAGGCCCAGGATGACGCCCAGGGCGATGGCGCTGGCACCGGTGAGGCCGGACAGGAACTCGTTGAGCCCGACAGTGACCCGGGCGATGTAAGCGCCCAGGAACACGAACAACAGGCCCGACGCCGCGAGCGACGCCACGAGCGGGATAACGACCACCGGCATCAGGCCGCGCAGCCAGCGGGCCACATGGAGCTTGCCGATCGAATGGGCCACGTAGCCGGCGATCAGGCCGCCCACGATGCCGCCGAGGAACCCTGCGCCCATGAAGACGGCAACGGCGCCGGAAACGAAGCCCGGGGCGATGCCGGGCCGGTCAGCAATGGCGTAGGCGATGTAGCCGGCCAGCGCGGGTACGAGGAAGCCCAGGGACAGGGCGCCGATCTTGAAGAGCACGGCCCCCAGGTAGGCGCCCAGCGGGCCCCAGGCCAGTTCCGGGTACGCGGTGGGCAAGTTCGTGAGGCTGTTCTCCGCCAGGATCTTGTCCGCGAAGGCGGTGATGTTGTAGCCACCCAGCAGGAAGCCGAGGGCGATCAGCAGACCGCCGCCAGCCACGAACGGGATCATGTAGCTGACACCGGTCAGGAGGGCCTTCTTCAGCTTCGTGCCGATGTGCTCGCTCTTTTCCTCGGCGGCCATCTCGGCCTGCTCCTCGGCGCCGAAGTGGGGCACGCGGTGGGCGTGCGGGTTGTCCGCGGCGGCGAGAGCCTCGGCGACCATCTTGTCCGGTTCGTCGATGCCGCGCTTGACCGGCGCGTTGATCACCGGCATGCCGGCGAAGCGCTCCTTGCCGCGCACGTCGACGTCCACGGCGAAGATCACGGCATCGGCGGCTGCGATCACGGCGGGGTCGAGGGCCTTGGCGCCGGAGGATCCCTGGGTTTCGACCTGCAGGTCCACGCCGACTTCCTTGGCCGCGGCGACGAGCGAGTCGGCGGCCATGTAGGTGTGGGCGATGCCGGTGGGGCACGCGGTGACGGCGACGAGGCGCTTGGGCCCCTTGGCCTTCGCCGCGCCGGCACCTTCACCGGTTGCGGCCGCCGCGGCTGAGGCGCCGGCCGCGGATGCGGCGCCGGTCGCTTCGGCAGCGGTGTGGGCGGCCGGCTTGTCCGCCAGGGCGGCGTCGACGAGGTCGACAATTTCCGCCTGGGAGGTCGCGGCGCGCAGGCTGGCCGTGAAGTCCTTTTTGATCAGCGACCGAGCCAGCTTCGAAAGCAGCTTCAAGTGGTCCTGGTCCGCGCCCTCGGGAGCGGCGATGAAGAAGATGATGTCCGCTGGCCCGTCCTTGGCGCCGAAGTCGACCGGCTGGGACAGCCGCGCCATCGCCAGGGTGGGTTCGGTGACCGCCGTCGAGCGGCAGTGCGGGATCGCGATGCCGCCCGGGACGCCCGTGGCGGTCTTGGATTCCCGGGCGAAGGCGTCGGCGAAAAGCCCTTCGGCCTCGGTGGCGCGTCCGGTGGCTGCAACCCTGCCTGCCAGATGCCGGATCACGTCCTCGGGCGAGCTGCCCAGATTCTGGTCGAGCTCGACCAGTTCGGTAGTAATGAGCTGTGTCACTGTCAATCCTTCCGGAGGGCCGTGATGGTTACGGCATCAGGGGTGGTTTGGTTGACTGCCGGGACAGTGGAGCCAGGCAGGGAAGCGGCGGCGGCACCATGGGCCACCGCCTGACGGAGGCAATCGACCGGGGCGGCGCCCTGGCTGGATGCGAGCAGGTATCCGGCCAGCGAGGAATCGCCGGCGCCGACAGTGCTGACCGCGGTGACCGGCGGGTGCGTGGCCAGCCACGCGCCGTCGGCCGTCACAAGAACGGCACCCTTGGAGCCGAGGGTGGCCAGTACGGCACCCACTCCGGAGCGCACGACGGCGGAGGCGGCAGCTGCTGCAGCCTCCGGGTCCGCTTCGAGCTCCTCGGCGGACTTGTTCGTGGCGAAACCGGCTGCGGCAGCCAGTTCCACCAGTTCCTCGGCGTTGGGTTTCAAGAGGTCCGGTTTTCCCGAGGTGTCGCCGGAGACCGCTGCGGCGAGGGGTTCGCCGGATGAATCGACGGCAACCCGTGGTGCGGCCTCGCCGTCGAACAGGGACCGCAGCCGCCGGGTGACGGTTGCGTAGAAGTCGGCCGGGACCCCGGGTGGGAGCGAGCCGGCCAGGACTACCCAGGCGGCACCGCGGGCGTGGTCCAGCAGCAGGCTGATCAGGGCCTCCTGCTGCTCCTCGCTGAGCGCCGGTCCGGGTTCGTTGATCTTGGTGGTGACGCCGCCGGGCTCGGTGAGGGCCACGTTGCTGCGCAGCGGCTCGCCAATCGGCAGGGCCGCGAACGGAACGTCGGTCTCCCGCAGGCCGGTGAGGACGGGGTCGGCCTCGGCGCCGGGGAGAACGGCGACTGTCTTCAGCCCCGACGCGACGAGGGCGCGCGAGACGTTGACTCCCTTGCCGCCGGATTCCTGGCGGACGGAGATGGCCCGCTGAACTTCCCCGCGGAGGAGGGGGCCGGGCAGCGCCACGGTGCGGTCCAGGCTGGGGTTGGCGGTGAGGGTGACAATCACGCGACCACCACCTCCACTCCGGCTTCCGCAAGGGCGTCGGCGAGTTCCCGGCTGGGCTGCGAGTCTGTGATCACGGTGTCCAGATCTTTCAACGAGGCGAACTGGACCAGCGTTTCCGCGTCCAGCTTGGAGGAGTCAGCCAGCACCACAATGCGGCGCGCTGATTGGACGAAGGCAGCCTTGACAGCGGCTTCTTCAGGATCGGGTGTGCTCAGCCCGAAGGCTGCATGGATGCCGTTGGTGCCGATGAAGGCGATGTCCGGGCGGATCCGGCGGGCGGCTTCCACCGTGGACTGGCCGACGGCGGCCTGGGTCAGGCCGCGGACCTTGCCGCCGAGCAGGTGCAGGGCGATTCCGGGTCCGCCGGACAGCCGGGACGCGATGGGCAGGGAGTGGGTGATGACGACGAGTTCGGCGTCGGACCCAGATGCCGGAACGGTGCCCTGCGCGGCGGCTCCGGCGGCCCGGGCGGACAGGAGTTCGGCGAGGGCCTCCGTGGTGGAGCCGGCGTCGATCAGGATGCTGCCGGTGAGGCCCTGGGGAATGAGGGCCAGGGCGGCCTCGGCGATCCGGGTCTTTTCGGGCTGCCGCTGGACGGTCCGTTCCAGGATGCTTTCTTCCGTGGTGCTGAAGCGGTCCGGGGAGACCGCGCCGCCGTGCACCCGGCGGACGCTTCCGGAGGCTTCCAGGGCGGCGAGGTCCCGGCGGATGGTTTCGGTGGTGATGCTGAAGCGCTCGGCCAGGTCCGTGACGCTGGCCCGGCCGCTGGCGTAGATGAGCCCCACGATCAGCTGCTGGCGTTCTTCGGCGAACACTTACCCTCCATTGCGTACTGCGTCTGACTTGGCTTTCGTTCTTGCCGTGCGTTGGGCTGGAAATGCGCCCCGGCCGCTTCGGTGACTCCCGTCACATGAAGTGGAATTATTTGACTTTATCTTTGTTCTTGTTGGTTTGTCAATGAAAAACCACATGAACGCAGAAGGGTGGGCTTCGCCGCGGGACATGCCCAGTGGCCGGGCCGGGCGCCGGGGGGCATGTCCAGTGTTGGGGCCGGGCGCCGGGGGACATGTCCAGTGTTGGGGCCGGGGAGTGGGCCCTTGGGGAATATGTCCATGGGCCGCCGCGGGGGCTGGGCATGTGCCGCTCTTGGGGTGGTTGCGGGCCGGGCGCCGGGGGACATGTCCAGTGTTGGGGCCGGGGAGTGGACCCGGATGGCGGAAGCCGGGCCCGACCTCGAGGTCCGGCCCGGCTTCCGGGTCGTTGGATTCCGCGCCGCTTAGTGGGTGCGGGGAAATCTCAGATGCCTGCGTCGCGGCTCTCATTGCGGGTGATGGTCTCGCCGGTGTTGGGGTCTACTACCGTGCGGCTTTCGCTGACCCGGCGCGTGCGGCCGCGTCCCGGGCCGGCGAGGACGAGAGAAGCGATGAGTCCAATCACGCCGACCGCCATCAGGATGTAGCCGATCATGGCCTGGTTCACATTGGGGATCAGCCCCGGGGCGACGGCCCAGGCGAGGATGGCGCCGATGGCGATGAGGAAGATTGCGGAACCGATTCTCATAACGTGCTCCTTGATGGCCGGGGGGCGGACTGATGATGATAAGCATGCTGTCCAGCGTCACGCTACAACCCCGCCCCTACTGTTTCAATGAAGCGCCCTCCGCCCCGCGGGGAAAATTTCCGCGCCGGTTTCGGCCAGCCGCGCCTTTTCCGGACGGATGCGCCAGGGATCCGGGGGGGCGGAGGTCCGCTTACGCCGCGGAAACCGCGGAGCGCGGCCCCGTGCGGGGCGGGACGCGTGGCGGTGCTGGATAGGCTGAGCCAATGGAGACGGTGATCTGGTCAAAACCCGAACACGAACGCGGCGGCACCCCGCTGCTGGTGATGCTGCACGGCTACGGTACGGACGAATTCCGCATGTCCAAGCTGTTCGCTTCCCTGCCGGCCGAGTTCAGCTGCGCCGCCCTGCGTGGACCCAAAGACATTGGAGACCACTACGGCTGGTTCCTGCTGGACTATTTCCTCACCCACGACTTTGCCGACGTCATCGCCTCCACGAACGCGGTCTTCGCCTGGATCGAGTCGGTCAAAGCCCGGCACAGCAGCGTCAGCCTGTTCGGATTTTCGCAGGGGATGGCGATGGCCAGCACGCTCCTGCGGCTCCGGCCGGAACAATTCCGCGCAGCTGTGGGGCTCTCGGGTTTTGTCCTGGACAACGAACTGCTGGCGATGAGTGAATCGTTCACCGCCCGGCCGCCGTTCTTTTGGGGCCGGGACAAGGGCGACGTCGTCATCAACGACGCCGCTACCGAGCACACCGAGGCGTGGCTGAACCGGAATACCCAGCTCACGGCCAGGACCTATCCGGGCATGGGCCACACGATTTCGAAGGCCGAACTCGTGGACGTCGGTGCGTTCCTGCGGCACTACGTCCTGCGCTGACCGTGCGCTGACCAAGGCGCTACGTGCTGCGTGGCCAAGGCGCTGACCCAGGCGCTGACCAGGGCGCCCGCCCGGCCCCGCCACCCCCCGCCAAGCAAGCCTGCCAACCAGTCCTCAGTCCGCTGCCAAACTCCGGATCATCCACTTGCATGCCAAATATGTAAGCGCTTACAATCGACCTCGGCCATGAACACCGGGCCCACTACTTCGGGGGGAAGAAAGGGCTGAGCCCGTGCCGCAGGCCAACACCCCGCGCGTGAGAATCCAGGACGTCCCCGCGCTCCCCGGACTCTCCATCTGCACCGTCTCATCCGGACCTCGTGCTCGACGCCGGCTCCAGCATCGAACTCGGCCGGCTGGCCATGGTGGAGCTGGTGAAAATCCCCAGGATGCCGTCCGCGATCCTCGCTGGTTGCGACGGGACAGCCTGCTGTGCGCTCATGGCCATGCGGGCGCCCGGTTTGTCAGCGCCGGAAAACGTGTCCATCATAGGAATAGACGATCATCAGATGAGTTGGTTCCTGGGCCTGACCACAATTGCCCAGCCACTGGCCGACCAGGGCGCGTTCGCGGCCAACCTGCTGATTGAAAGACTTCATCGCTCAGGACTTGCCAATCCGCCGCCTGCCAGTCCGCCGTCGAACCATCTGCCGGACACCACATTGGTAGAGCGCACCGGCACACGCCGACGCTGATCCGCACGGCGTCCGACGCCGGAACGGCCCCAAACGAGCAGCCCTGAACTGCCTGCCTTAGACCATCGCTTTGACCAAACCGTCTTGCCTGCCCGTCGTCTGAAAGGACCTCGACTCATGACTGTAGTTCCCGACACCTCCGGCCTCGCCGGTGCGCTCTCCGGTGCAACCGCCATCCTTTTTGACCTCGACGGCGTCCTGACCCCCACCGCCGTGGTGCATGAGCACGCCTGGAAGCAGCTCTTTGACGGCTTCCTGGCCTCGGTCCCCGGTGCTGAGCCGTACCGTGAGAGCGACTATTTCGATCACATCGACGGCAAGCCGCGGTTTGACGGCGTCCGGGACTTCCTGGCCTCCCGCGGGATTGTGCTGCCCGAGGGCCCGGTGAACGACGAGCCCGCGCATGACACCGTCCACGGACTCGGCAACCGCAAGAACAAGGTCTTCAACGACATCGTCGAGGCCGGCGGAGTCCAGCCGTACGAGGGCTCCGTCCGGCTGGTTGAGGCTGCGCTGGCCCGCGGGCTCAAACTCGCCGTCGTCTCCTCTTCCCGAAACGCCCCTGCCGTGCTGAAGGCTGCCGGCCTGTCCGACTACTTCCCGGTGGTGGTCGACGGCGTTGTCGCCGTCGACGAAGGGCTGCCCGGCAAACCCAGCCCGGCCACCTACGAATACGCCGCGCGGCTCTTGGGCCTGCCAAGCCAGGAGTGCGTCGTGGTGGAGGATGCCGTCTCCGGCGTCCAGGCCGGCAGCGCGGGAGATTTCCGCTCGGTGATCGGCGTCGACCGCGGCGCCGGCCGGCAGACCCTGCTCGACGCCGGGGCCACAGTCGTGGTCAACGACCTCGCCGAACTGCTCTAGCCCGGCCCGCCCAGCCCACTGCCCACTCCCGCCGAAGGAACCCCCTAAACCATGGCTCTCATCACCTCGGACCGCGCCCGGTTCCCCAACGATCCCTGGCAGCTGGTCGAGACCGTTCACCTCCCCGGCAACGCCGGCACCCTGGAGACCCTGTTCAGTCTCGGCAACGGGCACCTGGGCATCCGCGGCGCGCACTGGGGTGCCGCGGACGCCGAACTTCCGGGCAGCTTCATCAACGGCTTCCACGAGACCTGGGACATCAAGCACGCGGAAAACGCGTACGGCTTCGCCCGCACCGGCCAGCGGATCCTCTACGTCCCGGACGCCAACAACTTCACCGTCATCATCGACGGCGAGCCGCTGAGCCTGGAAGAGTCCACCGTGCTGGACTACCGCCGCTCGGTGGATTTCGCCACGGGTATCTACGAGTGCCGGATCACCTGGCAGTGCCGCTCCGGTGCGACCGTGACCACCACCGAACGGCGCGCCGTCGGCTACGCAACCCGCGGGGCGCTGGGCATCAGCCTCGAAGTGGCGGCCGACCGGGATATCTCCGCGGACGTCACGTCCTCGGTCATCAACCGCCAGGACCAGCCGGTGGAGGACCACTCCGCCCATGATCCGCGCCGCGCCGGCCGGCACGCGGGCCGTGTGCTGCTGCCCCTGCGGCTCGACGGCGGGGACGGCTCCCTGCGCCTGTCCTGGGAAGCCTCGGAATCCAAGCAGCGGCTCGGGATGGCCGTGGATCACTGGACCTCGGCCGGCGTGCAGCCGTTCGACACCCAGGTGGATCAGGACGACAGCAGCGTGCGCTACGTGCTCGCCGTCAGCGCGGACGCACCGTTCCTGCTGGAGAAGAGCGTCAGCTACGCCGTGGGCCAGGCCGCCGAGGACCTCGCCGACAGCGCCGAAGCCAGCCTCAAGCCGGTCAGCGAGATCTTCGCCGAGAGCGAGGACCACTACCGCGCCTACTGGAGCACGAGCGACATCGTCCTGGCGGGCCAGACCGAGCTCCAGCAGGGCGTGCGCTGGAACCTCTTCCAGCTCGCGCAGGCCACGGCCTGCGCCGATGTGGCCGGCATCCCGGCCAAGGGCGTGTCCGGCTCCGGCTACGACGGCCACTACTTCTGGGACCAGGAGGTGTACCTGCTGCCCTACCTGACCTACACGAACCCGGGCAACGCCCGCCAGGTCCTGGAATTCCGCCACGACCTGCTGCCCGAGGCGAAGATCCGCGCCAAGGAGCTCAGCGTCGACGGCGCCCTCTTCCCCTGGCGCACCATCAACGGACTCGAGGCCAGCGCCTACTACGCGGCCGGCACCGCGCAGTTTCACATCGCCGCCGCGATCGCCTTCGCGACCAACCGGTACATCTGGGCCAGCGGGGACACCGAGTTCCAGGCCACCCTGGGCTCCGATCTGCTGATCGAGACTGCACGGATGTGGGTCTCACTCGGCTTCTTCGGCAAGGACGGACTGTTCCACATCCACGGCGTCACGGGCCCCGACGAGTACACCGCCGTCGTCAACGACAACCTGTACACGAACGTCATGGCGCGCTTCAACCTGCGCGCCGCGGCGGCGCTGGACCACCCGGAGATCGACGACGCCGAACGCCAGCTCTGGGAGCAGGCAGCCAACCGCATGCAGCTGCCCTACGACGAGGACCTCCAGGTCCATTCCCAGGACAACGACTTCATGACGCTGGAACCGTGGGACTGGACCACGCCCCGGTCCAAGTACCCGCTCCTGCTGCACTTCCACCCGCTGGTGATCTACCGGCACCAGGTCCTTAAACAGGCCGACACCGTGCTGGCCATGTTCCTGCAGTGGCAGGACTTCACCGCCGAGGAAAAGCGCCGCGCCTTCGATTTCTACGACCCCATCACCACGGGCGACTCCACGCTGTCCGCCTGCGTCCAGGGCATCATGGCGGCCGAGGTCGGCTACGGCAAGGCCGCGCTGGACCACTTCACCCACGCCCTGTTCATCGACCTCGACGACACCCACGGCAACACGATCGACGGCGTCCACATCGCCTCCACCGGCGGGGTGTGGAGCTCGCTGGTCAGCGGCTTCGCCGGGCTGCGGGACCAGGGCGCGGTGCCGTACTTCGATCCCCGGCTGCCTGCCGAATGGGACGGCCTCGAGTTCCACCTGAAGATCCAGGGCAGGCTCCTGCACGTCGGGCTCGAGCAGGATTCGATCAGCCTGACCGTCCGCGACGGCGCGCCGCTGGAAGTCGACGTGCGGGGGGAACTGCTCACGGTCGACGGCGGCCCGGTCCGGGTCCCGCTGGCGCCCGTCACCGCCCCGGAACCGACCATCTTCCCCAGCGGCCTTCCGACGTCGTCGATCCCGGTGGTGCGCGCCGCAGTCTAAACCGGGCCGGGCTGTCCTGGTCCGGAGGATTCGGCAGGGGTCGGGGCGTCGGCGGGCTCCTCACCGCCGGCGAGGGGGTGGGCCAGTTCATCGGCCGGCATCCGCGCCACGGCCATCGCGACGACGGCCATCGCCGGGCACACGGTCCCGGCGACGAGGAAGATCAGCCACACCGGCAGCACCTCGGCGGCCGGACCGGCGAGTGCCATGGAGACCGGCATGAGGGCCAGGGATACAAAGAAGTCCAGGCTCGAGACGCGGCCCAGCAGATGCGGCGGCACCCGGCGCTGGAGCAAGGTTCCCCAGATCACCATGCCCACGCCGCCGGTGGCGCCGAAGATGAAGAGGGCGGCGGCCACGGCCCAGAAACTGTCCATGATTCCGACGGCGGCGATCGGCAGGCTTCCCGCTCCCCAGGACACCATCATCACGGTGAGGTAGCGGCGCGGGAGGGGAAAAGAAGCCGTGGCCAGCGAGGCTGCGGCACCGCCCACGCCCATGATGGCGAGCAGGAAACCGAACATGCGCGCGTCCCCGCCGAGCTGGTCCCGGACCACGAAGGGGATCAGGACCTCGATGGGGCCGATCAGGAACAGCACCGAAATGCAGGCCCAGAGCAGGGTCCAAAGCAGCCAGGGCGTCCGGACGGTGTAGCTGACGCCCTCGCGGAGGTCGTGGCGCAGGGACGTCTTGGCCCGTGACTGGCCAGATTCGGTAGCCTCTCCGCTGGCCGGGACCCCTGCCGCGGGCTGGCGGTGGAGGAGGTTCAGGATGCAGAAGGCCACCAGATGGCAGGCCGCCACTCCGGTGACGGCGTAGGCGGGGGACAGGGCCGCCACCAGGATGCCCGCAACGGCCGGTCCGGCGGCCTGCTGCAACAGCGGCCGCATGGTGCCTTCCAGGCCGTTGGCCGCCAGCAGGTCCTCGGGCGGCAGGATCCGCGGCAGGATGGCGGAGTAGGCGGGGAAGAAGAACGCAGCCCCGACGCCGAGCACGAAGGCCCCAAGCGCGAGATGCCACAGCTCGAGCAAGCCGGCCAGGGCCAGCCCGCTGACAGCGGCAACGACGGCGAGGTTGGCGCCCTCGACCGCGATGATCAGGAGCCGCTGGGGCAAACGGTCCGCGGCGATGCCGCCGGCCAGCAGAAACGTCACCAGCCCGACGCTGCCCGCCGCGGCCACGACCGAAAGCTCCAGCGGTCCGCCGCCCAGGTGGATCACCTCGTAGACCATCGCGACGGCCCACATCCCGGAACCGAAGATGGAGATGGCCAGCGCCGTGATCAGCACCCGGTACTCCCGGTGCGCGAAGGGGCGGAGGGCTCGCAGGGCGGGCATGGGCCCAGTCTAGTAGCCAGCCGCGCGACCGGGTTGAGACGCCTCCGGGGCGCAGCGGCGACCCCGCCTGCCTGCCCGTGTGTAGTGTTAAGTGCACTTAGTTTTATGGTTCCGACGAGAGGCGATCATGGCCAAGCGCAGCAACCCGGCAATGAAGATTGCCCAGGAAACAGCCCACAGCGCGATGTTCGACGCCGCAGGCCAGCCCCGGCCCGGCCTGCACAAGGTGCTCCTGCGGGCGGTTGAAGTCCAGCGGCCGCTGGTGCTGGCCAATATCCGCAGGCTTCAGCGCAGGCATCCGCACGCCACCGCGGCGCAGCTCGCCGCCATCCTGGAGCGCGACTACCTGCTGGCCGTCACCGGCGGCGGTGCGCTGGTCGGCGGGGCTGCCGTGATTCCGGGCGTCGGAACTGCGGCCGCACTGGGTCTCTCGGCCGCCGCAGCAGTCGGGTTCCTCGAAGCCACCGCACTGTATTCCACGGCTCTTGCTGAACTGCACGGCATCCGGATGGTGGACCCGGACAGAGCCAGCACCCTGGTCATGGCGGTCATGCTGGGCGAGGAAGGCACCCAGCTGCTGAGCTCGCTCAGCGGACAGGCGGCGGGCCGGGGCAAGGGGCCCACCCAGGCGTGGACCGCGGCCTTCACCCGCCGCGTCCCTCTTGCCGGCTTCGGTACAGTGCGGGCCAAGATGCAGACGATGTTCCTGCGCTCCCTGCTCAAGACCCAGGGCACAGCCTGGCTGGGCCGTGCCCTGCCCTTCGGTATCGGCGCCGTCGTAGGCGGCGTGGGCAACCGGGTGATGGGCCATGCGGTCGTCGCGAACGCCAAGGAAGCCTTCGGGCCCATCCCGGACACGATTCCGGGAGAACTGCAGGCCCTTGCGGAAACCACCGGCCCGGCCGCGCTCTACGAAACTTCCCTGGACGCGCAGCCGGACGGCGGCGCGTCGGGCGGCGGCACCCAGGACAGCGGCCGCCCGGACGGCGGCACCCGGGGCAGCGGCGCTCCGAAGACTTCAACGAAGGACGGCGGCACGTTTTGGATCTGAACACTGACCTGGGGGAGTCCTTCGGGACCTGGACCAAGGGCGCCGACGCCGCGATGTTTCCGCTGGTCACGAGCGCCAGCGTGGCCTGCGGGATGCACGCCGGGGACCCTGTGACCATGCTGGACACCTGCCGGGCGGCGTACGAGCTCGACGTCAACGTCGGTGCCCACATCGGCTACCCGGACCTGGCCGGCTTTGGCCTGCGCTCGCTGGATATGACCTTTGACGATCTCTTCGGCGCGGTCCTCTACCAGCTCGGGGCGCTCGACGGCGTCGCCCATGCCGTGGGCGCCTCGGTGGACTACGTCAAGCTGCACGGGGCGCTCTACGACCGCACCGTGCACGACGGCGAGCAGGCCTCCGCCGTGATCGCCGCTATCCAGGCCTACGATCCCGGGCTGCCCGTCCTCGGCTTCCCCGGCTCAGCCCTGCTGGAAATCGCCAAGGAAGCCGGGCACCCCGTCTTCTCCGAGGCCTTCGCCGACCGTGCCTACTTCCCCGACGGCACCCTCGTGCCGCGCACCGAGGTGGGGGCGGTGATGCTCGACGCCGGACAGGTTGCCGAGCGGGCGGTCAGGCTCGCCACAAAGGGCGAAATCGAGGCCGTCGACGGCACCGTGCTCCGGATCGAGCCGCAGTCGCTGTGCCTGCGGGCGGAAACGCCGGGCTCCGTCAGCGTGGCCGCTGCCGTGCGGGCCGCGCTGGAGGCCGCTGGAGTGGAGCTCGAGACCTTCGCCTAGGGCGTGTCTCCTAAAACTTGGGCTGGTTGTTCGGGATGCCTGATGGGTGTCTCGTACTTCTGTTTTGACTGATGGTCAGTGGGCTCGCATTCAGCCGTTGCTGCCGACTTCTGATGGCCGCTGGGGTCGTCCGTTCCGGGATGACCGGCGGGTGGCGGAGGGCATCATTTACCGGTACCGGTGCGGGATCGCCTGGTGGGATGTGCCGGCCGAGTTCGGTCCGTGGCAGACGATCTGGAAGCGTCACCGCCGCAACAGCGGTGACGCTACTTGGGACAGGATCCTCGCTGGCCTGCTGACGGTCGCGGACTCTCAGGGTGAAGTGGACTGGTCGGTTTCGGTGGACTCGACGGTCAACCGCGCTCATCAGCACGGCACCAATCTTCACCACAGGGGGCCGGGTCGAATTACATGAATCTGTTTGGTGAAACGGACGATCATGCGATCGGCCGTTCCCGCGGCGGGCTGAGTACCAAGATCCACGCCCTGGTCGACGGCGAAGGCAGGCCTTTGGTGCTGCTGGTAGCCCCCGGCCAGGGCGGAGACGCGCCGATGTTCACCCATCTGATGGACCGGCTGAAGATCAACCGATCTGGTCCGGGCAGGCCTCGCACCCGCCCGGACCGTGTCCGCGGCGACAAGGCCTACTCATCCCGGGCGATCCGGACCCACCTGCGCGACCGCAGCATC
>NZ_KI914923.1:45657-57919 GCF_000520575.1 Arthrobacter sp. I3 | reverse complement strand
GTCCGGGACACGAATAGGCACAAGGCCGACCAGGTCCGACACAAACAGCAAGACGGGAGGCCCGAGTGATCCCAAGTCGCAGCAGGTCATGCAGTTCCAAGCGCTCCCGCCCATGAAGGAGCAAGCAGCACCGCTGTCCAAGTCCAGGGAAGGAGCCGCCAGACCAGCCGCCGCCAACAAAAATGGGCCCCACAGGGGCCCATAAAGGAGATTTGTACACATTCAGAAGCCCACAAGCCCCTGAACAGGGAAAACACGTGCCCGAGGTGGGACTCGAACTGCATTCCCTCCCCCACAAACACTGGGAACTCCCGGTAACATGCGGAATCCGGCCCGAACCGACCCACATACGCCCCGATGCGAAGCCCAAAATGTGCACAATGTACACACCCCAATTTCATCGCTTCCAGCGCCCTGAGCCTGCACACCGTATCCCGGCACGCAGGGATACGGCACTTCTTTGTGCTGACAAAATTCGTCTCCCTTGAAATCGGGATGATCACCATGATCACCATGATCACGGGGATTTGTCGGGGGCGGAGACAGGTAATCCCTGTCAGGCGACTACTGGGACTAACGGGGTGCTTGCGACAGCCTTCAGGGTGAACCCCTCGGTTTCTGCCTGGTCGCGGGTGATGCCCGTGCCGGCGGCGAGTAGTTTGCGGGCGGCCATATGGTCCGCGGGCGCGTTGACCGATTCCACAGCCGTGAGGACGCCGTCCCTGAAGCAGAGGACGGAGAACTTAGCTGCCGCCTGATCACCCAGGACCAGCGTGTCGTCATCGGGTCGTGCGAGCCCTGCCATCTGCAGCCGGTATGGGCCCTGTGTGGACCAGAACCAAGGCAGCTCCGTGTACGGGTGGTTAGCCCCTAGGACCGTGCGTGCGGCATGACGGGCCTGATCGGTGGCATTCTGGACCGACTCCAGACGCAGACGGACCTGGGCGTGTGCGCTGGGGAAACTGGCGCAGTCGCCGATCGCCAGAACGGCAGGGTCCGCTGTGCGCAGCGTTTCATCGACAACGATGCCGTTGCTGGTTTCGAGGCCGGCGTCCGAGGCCAGGGTGTCGTTGGGCTGAACGCCGATGCCCACGAGGACCAGATCAGCAGGATAGGAAGCCCCTGCGGTGGACACTGCGGCTCCGACGCGGCCATCCGCGCCGGGCTCGAAGCGGTCAATGCCTTCGCCGAGGCGCAGGTCGACGCCTTGTGAACGGTGGGCGGCCGCGAACCACTCACCCATGACGGGGGTCAGTGCACGTCCCATCGGGCGAGGCGCGAATTCCAGTACGGTCACGTCGCATCCATGGGCCAGGGCGGCGGCGGCGAATTCCAGTCCGATGAATCCGGCACCGATGATGACGATATTGCGGGCGGTGGGCAGCGCCGTGTGCAGCGCTTCTGCATCTGACAGGGTTTTCAGTCCATGGATGCCGGACAGGGATGCGCCCGGGCAGTTCAGCCTCCTGTTTCGGGCACCGGTCGCGAAGACGAGGTGGTCGTAGTCGAGTGAACCTTTGGTGAGCTTGACCTTCCGTTCCGCCCGGTCGATGGCGAGTGCCCGGGCGCCTTCATGGAGGGTGACGTCCTTGTCCACGAAAAAGGAAGCTCCGCGCAGCGGCAAGGGAGCCGGCTCCTGGCCCGGGGCCAGGTAGTCCTTGGACAGCGGCGGGCGCTGGTAGGGCAGTCCGGATTCCTCGGCGATCACATGGATCTCGCCCCCGTACCCCTCGGTCCGCAATGTATCGGCGACCTGTAGGCCGGCCTGTCCGCCGCCAATGACGACAACGCTCATGTCATTGCCCCGCTTCTAGAGTTGGCCGGCAGGGATGTCGACGACAATCCCTGTGAGTTCTGCGTCGATTTTGATCTGGCAGCCCAGCCGTGAGCTGTCCATCCGCTCCGCGGTGGCGCAGTCGAGCATTTCGTCTTCGTCGTCGCTGATCTCGGGCAACGCCTCGGCATATTCCGGCCGCACGTAGACGTGGCATGTGGCGCACATGGCCTGCCCTCCGCATTCGCCGATGATGCCGTCAATGCCGTTGCTGACGGCGGCGCGCATCAGTGTTGTGCCTTCCTCGACCTGGAGGGTTTGCTGGGTGCCGTTTGGCTGGGTGTAGGTGACGGTGGGCATCGTTGCTCCTTGTATTCGGGGTGCTCTCAGTTCCAGGTGACGGGAAGGCTGGTCAGGCCGCGGAAGACCCAGCCGTCCCAGCTTTCATTCCGCCGCTCGTCTACACGAAGCCCTGGGAAGCGCTTGTAGGCCATCGGTACGGCAATCTGACCGATGGAGGTCTTTGCGGCCCAGTGCCCGGCGCAGAGGTGGACGCCGCTGCCGAAAGCGAGGTGGGGGCGCTTTGGCCGGTGGATATCAAAGTCTGCTGCAGAGGCGCCGAAGTGGGCGGCGTCGTGGTTGGCGGATGCAACGACCACGCCGATCCCGGCGCCGGCGGGGATCCGGACCCCTTCGAGGACGGTTTCCCGCGTCGTTTGGCGCGGGTACATGCCGATCGGTGATTGCCACCTGACGGCTTCGTCAAACACGGACGCCCACAACGAGGGGTCGGCGAGGACCTGCGCCCGCTGTTCGTGGTGGCTGCTGAGGGCCCAGACCATGTTGGTGACCATGTGTTGGGGCTCGTTCATTCCGCCGGAGATGGTCAGCTTGACATTCGCTGCAACGTTGGATGTTGGCAGCCCGCTGTTTGCGAACGCGGACACCATCGAGGCATCCGGATTCTGCCGGTAGTAGGGGATCAGTTCCTTGAGTAAAGCATCGGCCTCCGCGGTCGAAGCGTCACACCGGTCCCAGATCGACTGATCGTCCAGGACGTTGCCCATGCCCGCGATGAAGTCGTGGGACCAACGGCGGACCTGCTCCACTGATACATCCTTCAGCCCCAGCAGGTCGATGAGGTTCTGCGAGGCCACAGGGGCGGCATAGTCCCGGTTCAGGTCCGCCTCCTCTGGGCCAAGCTCGGCGACATTCTCAAGGTAGGTTTCGGCGTTGCGCTCAAAGACCGGGCCCCAGACTTCCTTGATGGACTTGGGACGAAGCACAGGATTTACCGGTGCCCGGTCTACTGAATGCTCCGGATCATCCTTGCGCAGCATCGGCTGGGCACCGATGGCCCGGGTCATCGTGGCGCCGGAAACGTTGGCGGTGAAGATCTCCTGATCCTGTTCCACCGTGTGGCAGCCGGCGTAGTTGGTGACGAGGAACTTGTTAACCTGCGGAACCCAGGCGACCGGCGACTCTGCCCGCAGCCGGGCATAGGTCGGGTAGGGATCCGATGCAAGTTCAGCCACGTCAACCCAGTCAGCCACGGCGTAGTCGGCGGCGTCCTGCGAAGCGGTGGTGCGAGCTTGATCGCTGCTGCCGGTCACTGAGGCCGCGTCATCGCTTCGGGTCTCCGAGTTCCCGTGGTAGGGGCACTGTGCGGCTTGTGTCGTCATTGTTGTCTTACTCCTACTGGCACGTCGTTGTGTAGCCGGTCCTACTGGCACTTCCTTGTGTAATCAGTGTCACAGGCAATCTTTCTCTAGTAAACTGCGAATATCAGTGGAAGTATTTCGATTCTTTAGGAGAAGTGATATTCGTGCCGAAATTCACGTTTCGCCAGCTCGAACTCTTCGCCGCACTGCCGGAACACACCACCCTGGGATCCGCGGCGCAACAGCTCCACATCTCCGAATCCGCGCTCTCGCATGCCATCAGCGAGCTGGAGGCAGCGTTGGGGGAACAACTGTGCATCCGGAGGAAGGCCCGGGGCATGCACCTGACGCCGACTGGGCGCCACTTCGCGAAGCGGGCCGGGGAACTGCTTCGCGAGGCCAGCGCACTGGCAGACGGATTGGGTGAGATCCGCGGCGAGCTGAAGGGGCCGATGTCGCTGGGCTGCTATACGGGCCTGGCAAGCAACGTCCTGCCCGCCGTGCTTGAAGGCATGGCAAGCCTGCACCCCAAAGTCGAAATCAGCATCACGGTAGGAGACCACGCCGACCTGTTGCCGGCACTTGAAGATGGAACCCTGGACACGGCCATCGTCTACGACATTAGCTTGCCAGCGGACGTGGAGCGCAGGGTCATCTACAAGACCGAAGTCATGGCCGTTCTGGGGGCCAACGATTCACTTGCTGAAGAAGACGACGTGGATCTCGCTGATCTGGCGACCAAGCCACTCATCATGCTCAACACGGCCCCCAGCACGGAATATACGAAGTTGATGTTCGCTCAGCGTGGGCTCAAGCCAAACGTGGGTGCAGTAGTCCCGCAAATCGATCTTGTCCGGGCGATGGTCGGGCGGGGGCTCGGCTACAGCCTCTTGATGTCGCGGCCCAATCAAATCTCGGTTTCCAGCGAGGGCAAGGGACTCGTGACCCGGCACCTTCGCCCCCGCGCCGGCCAGACCTCCGTCGTTGCGGTCTGGCCAAAAGAAACGATGCTGACTGCCCGGGCACTGGCTGTCATCCAATATGCAGTCGAGGTCCTCGACGCCATTGAACCCGAATAGCGACCGCCGGGCGTCAGAAGAATCAAGAGCAAGGGTCGGCGCCCGCCCCATTCCTGAACGGACTCAACAGTGAATTCCTGATCCTGCCTGGGCGGGCGTGGGTGTCGGTGGCCCGCCAGTTGCCTGCCGGCCCATCTGCTCCCCCGCGCTGCGTCAAGGGCGCCGAGGTTCTGGCTGGCGGCTATCAGCCCGAAGGTGCGGTTTCTTCTGGGCCCCAACAGTGCTCGCCGGTCTGCTCCTAGGATCAGGCTGCGTTGCGTGCTGGCTCTCGAGTGGACGCCTGGATAATGACCACGTAGTTCCGGAAGCAGGAACGCTCTCTTACCAGGCGGACCGCTCCCGGGATTCCCCGAACGGCACTTCTTCACTGAGTTCTACGACGTACCGGCCTGCGTGATGGCGGGTGACCAAAATGCCGGAGGGCCGGCGGTTCAGAGCCACTTCGACGAGCGACGACTCAGCCTCGTTCAGTAACTTGTCGACAAGATTTGGGTCAGCAGTGGACACCTCGCGCCACTCATCCGAATAATCCGGGAGGGAAGGGCTTTGATCGTGTACCGCGGATCTGGTCGGAGTCGGGTTGGGGAGTAACGTCAGATGGGACATAGTGTGACGCCATCCCCGCGCAGGAACAGCCGGCGGTCAGCCGTTCCGTTCTCGATCACCCAAATCAGATGCCCGCGGTCTCCGACCGCGTCTACCCATCCGGCGTACTGGAGATCCCCCAGACACACCTCGACGCCGTCGCCTGGGCTCAGGTATTCCCATTGGTGGATGGGCCGCTGGGTGGGCCGTGGCTGAGCGTGGCTCCAGCATTCATCGCATACTCACTTTTTGTCCCTCCGGTTCCTTGTGAGTGGATTGGATGCGGCGGCCAGGAGCCCCTTGNGCACGTGCGGCCGCCGCAGGTGATGGAAAGGAAGCGTCAGATGATGGCGGCCTTCAGTTCTTTGGCGGCCAGGCTGGGATCCGCGGCTCCGTAGATTGAGCCGCCCGCTACGGCCACATCCGCCCCTGCCCGCTGGACAGCGTTGATCGTCGAGAGGTCTACTCCTCCGGCTACTGAGAAGGGGACGCGCGCTTCTTCGCCGGCGGCCAGGAGCCCCTTGAGGTCATAGCCGGGCTGTGACTGCTCATCAAGGCCGGCGTGGAATTCCACGAACTTGGCGCCAAGGGCACGCGCTTCCTTGGCACGGGAGACTTTATTGGATACCCCAATGAGGTCCACAACGATGCCTTTGCCGTGCGCGCGGGCGGCTTTCACGGCGCCGGCGATGGTCGAGTCGTCTGCACTGCCCAAGACTGATACCAGGTCGGCGCCGGCTTTGAAGGCGATGTCGGCCTCCAATTCTCCGGCGTCCATGGTCTTCATGTCAGCGAAAACAATCTTGTCGGGGTGGGCATTCTTGATGGCGGTGACAGCGGAGAGGCCTGCAGCCTTTATCAGGGGTGTTCCGAGTTCGATGATGTCCACGTATTCGGCTACTTTGGCGGCCAATTCGAGGGCGTCTTCGACGGTGAGGAGGTCCATTGCAACTTGGAGTTTCATGATCGGCTCTTTCTTTAGGAAATGTTGAGCAAAAGGAATTCAGGGGTGCGTTGTTGACGGGTGTTTCCGATGCATCAGTCGTCGCCTCCATCGTCGCCATCCTGAGTCCTGCTATTCGAGATTGGCGTGCCGGGTCCAGAGCTGTTCGGAAGAAATGCTGGTTTCCTCCCAGAGGGCTTGGAACACCGCTTCGGTGGCGAGGAATAGCACCTGTTCGAAGAGGCTTCCGGAATATTGCCGAGACGCACCCGATTGATGGTCGGTTTTCTGCGGGGCCGGGATAACCACGCGCATGTCGGATACTGCGGCCAGTGGGGAGTTTGTGTTGGCAGTGAATGCGGCCACCTTTGCACCGGCCTTTGCCGCAGTTTCTGCCGCCTTCACCACGCTTGAGGTTGTTCCTGATCCAGAGGCCACCACCAGCAGATCCCCGGCGCGGATTGCAGGAGTGGTGGTGTCCCCTGCGATGTGGACCGTGAGGCCGAGATGCATCAGCCGCATAGCGGCCATCCTGAGAACCAGTCCACTGCGGCCTGCCCCTGCGACGAACACCCGGTTAACGGTGGTGAGATGGGTGGCCAGGTGAGCAAGTTCCTGTTCATTGATGCAGTCTGCCGTCTCTCCAACCTCGCCCCGGATCAGAGTGAAGCTGTGACCGATGGCGCCCGCGGTTTTTTGACTGACAGGTGTTGCTGTTGGCATGGTTCCCAATGTCTCTCCTTTGACGGGGTGAGCCGTATTTAGCCAGCCGTTGAGTCGCTGGATGTTTTATCCTCGATACGTCCCGGCGCCCATCACCCATTACGGCGGGCCGAACCTGTCGGAAGCCGGTAGCCGTACCGCCTACGGTGATATCGTCTGCCGTTCAAGGGCAAACCGGGCATATTCTTCCAACAGCACGGGATCATCCACCGACCCGAGATCCGCGACCGTTTCCAACCGCGCTCCTTGCAGAAGCCGTTTGATGGGGACTTCCAGCTTCTTTCCGGTGCGGGTATGCGGAATTCCGGGCATGAAGACAATCTCGTCGGGCAGGTATCGGACGGAGAGGTTCTCACGGATTGATCTTGTGATCGCCTCTTGGGTCACGTCCGGGTTGGCGCCGTCGGCCAAATGGACGAACAGCGGCATGTAGTAGTCAGTGCCCAGTTCGGCACCGACCACCAGCGCCTCGGCGACTTCCGGCAGCGATTCGACCACCGTGTAGATGTCTGCCGAACCGAGCCGCAGCCCGTTGCGGTTGAGGGTCGAGTCGGAACGGCCGTGGATGAGGATGCCCCGGTGAGTGAACTCGATGTAGTCCCCGTGCCGCCACACCCCTGGGTACATCGCGAAGTAGCTCTCGTGGTACCTGCTGCCATCGTCTCCCCAGAAGCTCAGCGGCATCGAGGGCATTGCCCTGGTCACTACCAGTTCGCCCTTGCCCCGGGTGGGATTGCCGGCTTCATCCCACGACTCCACGCGCACTCCGAGGGCCGGAGCCTGGATGTAGCCGACATGGACCGGCAATGTCGGGGATCCTCCCACGAAGATGGAGGCGATGTCGGTGCCACCACTCATCGAACTCAACCAGATGTCACCCACATTGCCGTAGACCCAGCGATAACCGTCGGCCGAAAGCGGCGATCCAGTGACCTGAAGGGAATTCAGGGCGTCCAGGTCGTGGTCGCGCATCGGTACCAGAGCCGCCTTCGCGCAGGCATGTACAAATCCCGCACCCACACCGAGGACCGCGACCTGCTCGGCTGCGGCAATCTGCCACACCCGGTCGATCGACGGGAAGGTGGGGTTTCCGTCGACGAGTACCGCCGTCGCCCCCACCCCCAGTGCGGAGACGAGCGCGTTCCACAGCACCCAGCTCGTAGAGGCCACGTTGAGATAGCGGTCCCCGGGCCGCAGGTCGGAGTGGATGAGGAGCATCTTCATTTCCTCAAGCAGCGCCCCGCCGTGCCCGTGCACGATGCCCTTGGGAATGCCCGTTGTCCCTGAGGAGAACAGGACCCACAGCGGGTGGCTGAACTCGACGTCCTCGAAGACGAGCTCCGCCGGTTCGGCCACGGCCTGGGCCCAGTCCACGGCCGGAACCCGGGTTGGGACACTCGGGACACATGTATGCCGCCCCACCCAGATGATGTGCTCGAGGGTGGGAAGTTGAGCGAAGATCTCCCCCAGCTCCGCGCGGCGGTCCCGGTCCTTCCCGCCAAGCATGTAGCCCGGGGCGGCGATGACGACCTTTGGACCGAGCTGGGCGAACCGCGAAACGATCGCACCCGGGCCGAACTCCGGGGCGCAGACGGACCACACGGCACCGATCGAGGCGGCGGCGAGCAGCCCGACGACGGCCTCGGCAACATTCGGAAGGATCGCCACGACCCGGTCCCCGTGCCTCACGCCGCGGGTCCGAAGGTGCGCGGCCAGGGAAGCCACCTCGCGCCGCAGCGCGTCCCAAGTGACCTCCTCGCGCGTCCCGTCCTCGGCAATGCCGATCAGTGCGGTGCCCTCGTGGCCCTGCAGCAGGTGCCGGGCGTAATTGAGGGTGCGTCCCGGGAACCAGCGCGTGTGCGGCATGGCGTCGTTGGTGCAGACGGGCCCTGGCGTCCCGCCGAACTCGACTCCCGCAAACCGGGCAAAGAGTTCCCAGAACTGCTCGGGCTCATCCACCGACCACTGCCAGAGCTCGTCGTAGCCCGCACCGACGTCGATGTCCTGCCCGTCCAGGAAGGCGGCGAAACGTCCGACGCCGGTCTCCGCGCTGTCCTCCGGTTCGGGTTGCCAGATCATCTCGCCGTCAGCGGCATGGGCGTCGGTGATCATGCGGTCTCCAAGGGCCGGGAAGCCTCCCTGCGCCGCTCGGCGATCTGGGCCGCAGTGAGGGGCTCGGTCCCGATCAGTACGAAAAGGACCCGGGCCGTGGTGTCGGTACGGTTGGACCACGCGTGGCTGGTGGCGCGTTGCACGGCCACATCGCCGGCGCGCATGGTCGCCTCACCCTCATCGACCAGCAACGTGATTTCACCCTCGAGGACGACGGCGTAGTCCAGCGAGTCGGTGCGGTGGAACCAGAAGTGCTTCGATCCGCTGTGCTCGGCACCCGCTTCGGCCTCGTCATGCCCGTCGAGCTCGCTGAAGATCACCGAGCCCGCCTCATCCGGATAGACGGAGTCCGGCGGGAAGTCGGCAATGCGCAGGATCGTCTCGCCGGCGGCGGGGAAGCTGGGAATCTCGGCGTCGGCCGTGGCCGGGTCGGCGTCGCTGACGTGGTCGATGGGTCCGGCTGCGGTCAGCCAGGGCACGGTGGCACCAAATCCGGGGATTATGTCCGAGGACCAGTGGTTGGGCGCGGCCCCGTCCGAGAGGATGATGGCGCGTCCCTGATCGTCGTGCCCGGTGACGATGCGGCGAACTGGGGGGCGGGTCATCAGACCACCCATTCTTCGTGCGGGTAGGTACGGGGCTCGGGCCACCAGGGGGCCTTTTGGCGTTCCGTGGAGATCGGGGTGCGCAGCGTGCCGACGCCCTCGAGTTCCAGCTCAATGACGTCGCCGGGTTTCAGGAATTTGCCGATCTCGACGCCGGCGCCGAAGCCCATGGTGCCGGAGCCGATGAGGTCGCCCGGCTGCAGGCGGTCGGAGATCGAGACGTAGGCCAGCAGTTCGGCGGGGGTGTATACGAAGTCCTCGACCTTGGTGTCCGAGAGCACCTCGCCGTTGACGCGGACCTGGCCGCGCAGTCCCTCGATGGAGTCAATTTCGTCCATCGTGGTGACCCAGGGGCCGATGCCGTAGCCGAAGTCCTTGCACTTTTGCGGGCCCATGCCGATCGCCATTTCCGCGCCTTGGATATCGCGTGCGCTGAAGTCGTTGAAGACGGTGATGCCAAAGAGGTGGTCCAGCGCCGTGTCCGGGGTCAGGTCGCTTCCGGACTTGCCCACGACGTAGCCGACCTCGAGTTCCCAGTCGAGGGCTTCGGTGAAGTCGGGGTAGGGCAGGACCTGGTTGTGGCCGTAGGACATGGCAGTAGTGCCCTTGAAATACCCCGGACGATCGTAGATGGAGCGTGCCGGCTGGGCCTTGGCGACAATGCGGTGGAAGTTCTGGATGTGCTGCTCGAAGGTCAGCCCGTCGCGGATGACCGGGGCGTCGACCGCCGCGCGCCACGAGACCTCGTCGATGCCGTACGAAGCGTCGTCGGCCGCGGCAAGCGCATCGTGTGCGGCGTCCAGGAATACGGCGCCTCCGCCGATTCCCGCTGCCAGGCTTCCGGGAAGAACCGCCAGGGCGAGTGCCCGGGCGCGTTCGGGCTCGGCACCCTTGCGTTGCAGCGTCAGGGCGTAGGCGCGGGCAAGGTCAATAACCCGGCTCTGCTCCGGCTGGGCCGCGACGAGTCGAATCTGTTCGCCGTCGGGCGTGGGCACTGCTATACGTCCCAGTTTCATGGGTGCTCCTTTGGAGATCAAACATACGATACGTACAGTATCGCATTTGGTAGATGGGGTTGCAATAGACAAGTTCGTGGGGTGACGCTCAGTTGCCGACCGTGGCGGCCCGGGTGGCCCTCAGGAGTGGTTCGCCGTCGCAGATCTCCTCCAGACCGATGTCCGGCGGAAGTATGCCCAGGCTTCGACGGATCGCGGTCAGCAGTCCAAGTCCGCGCTCATCCACCGCAAGCGTGCGGGCGCGCGCGCCCCAGGCCGCCGTGGCCGCCGCCTGGTAGCCGCAGCGTTCAAGCAACTCGATTCCCTCCGCGTCGGTCATCGACTCTCCGGCCGCCACCCCGCGCACCAAAGCGCCCAGGTAGCGTTCCAGCTCTGCGGAAGCGAGAAGCTCGGCGCGGACCACCAAGCCTTGGCCCGGCAGTTCCGGCAGCAGGGCATTGACGTCCACCACGCGCCGCATCCCGGCCTTTTCGGCCAGTTTGTCGAACGGCGGCCCGAGCAGGGTCGCGTCCACTTGGCCGCCGAGCAGCGCGTCCAAGCGTTCGCGAACGCCGCCCACCACCACGTAGTCGACCTCGACGCCGGCGTCCCGTAGCAGGTGCTTGGCGATGAGCGCGAAACCGTTGTCGGGGGCGTCCACGGCGAACCGGCACCCGGCCAGGTCCGCGAGGGATTCCACGTCACCGCCTGCATAGATGCCCAGTGGCGTGGTCTGCTCGACCTGGGCAACCAGGCGCAAGTCGGCGCCGGCCCGGGTCCATTCGAACAGGTTGTCGATAGCCGTGACCACCATGTCATGCTCCCCGGCAAGCAGGGCCCGCAGCTGCTCCGCGCTCGAGGGCGTCCGGGTGGGCACCACCTCAACGTCTCGCAGAAATCCCAGCTCGGCCGCCAGCAGATAGGACACCGGCGGAACGAAGTGGCTTTGCCGCAGGATCACGGGGCGGCCCCGCCGGCCGCGGCGACCGCGTCGGGGCGATCCACATACCAGGGAGGCAACTGCCCGCTGGGCCCACGGACCGTTGAACGCTGGATGCCGAGACCAGAGATTTCCGCCTCCATCACGTCGTCGTCCCTCAGGAAACGGCCCCAATGCGAACCGTTGCCCGCCGGCGAACCGGTGATGAGTACATCCCCTGGCAGCAGCACGGCCACCGAGGAGGCGTAGGCGATCAGGCTCGGGATGTCGAAGAGCAGGTCATCGGCCAAGGCATCCTGCATCAGCGTGCCGTTGAGGCTCAAGCGGATCCGGAGCTTCGCCGGATCCGGGACGAACCGCTTCGGCACCACGTAGGGGCCGGTGGGAAAGAACGTCGGCTGATTCTTCGCCCGGAACCAGTCGGTGCCCATCATCGCGATGTCGTTGCGCGGTACGAGCGTGCGCGCCGTGATGTCGTTGACGATCGTATACCCGGCCACGTAGTCGAAAGCGTCTTCGGCCGCGACCCGGTGCGCCCTGCGGCCGATGACCACGCCAAGCTCCAGTTCCCAGTCGACGTTTCCGCCGACATCCGGCAACTTCACGTCATCGTAGGCGCCGCAGACCGCCGAGGGGATCCCGGTCCAGACGTAGGGGTCGCCCGAGCGGCCGCGCTCATCGATTTCGGCTGCCGCATCAGCGGCCAGTTGCGCCGCATCGGCCCCTTCCTTGCCGAGCTTGTGGGCCACGCTCATCTGCAGGACGTGCTCACGGTAGTTCGCCCCCGCGGCGATGATGGTGCCCACCGGCTGCACCGGCGGCAGCACTTTCAGCTCCTCGACTGG
>NZ_KI914923.1:35024-45557 GCF_000520575.1 Arthrobacter sp. I3 | reverse complement strand
GGGTCGATGGACTCGAGCGTATCCAGGTGCGCGTCCCACTCGGCGAACAGGTCCCCGATCCGATTAATGCCCGGCACCACCGTGCGCAGGTCAACGACGGTGTTACCGAAGACGGCCCCGGGAAATTGTTCCCCGCCGTCCTCGAAAGTGCCCAGCATGAATCCGTTCACGCGCGCTTCTTCCATGAATCCTCCATTTGTCATCGTCTGGTGCAGCTATACCGGAGGCGGGACGAACAGGCCCTTGTCGCGGTCGTTGAACATTTCACGGGCGATAAATTCGTCCATGTCGCCGCCGGTTCCCCATTGGTCGGAGGTCTCGGGGTCGCGCGTGTCAAAGATGCTTGGATGCCACGTATCCTCATCCACCGAATCCAGCTCGGTGGTGTACTCCATGGTGTTCCCGTTGGGATCGTGGAAATAGGTGAAGGTGTTGTCCCCTGCCTTATGGCGGCCAGGGCCCCAGATCTTCTTGAACCCCGAACGCAGCAGCTTGCCGCTGCCGCGCATGTACTCGTCGATGCCGCGCAGCTCGAAGGACGCGTGCTGCAACGAGGCATGCGGGCCGCGGGAGATCGCTATGGAGTGGTGCTGCGCATTGCAGCGCATGAAGTAGAAGAGGTCGCCCATGTGCGGGTGGTTCAGGGTGTCGGAGAGACGGAAGCCCAGGTGCTGCTCGTACCAGGCGCGCATCTTCTCCGGTTCCGGGGAGTTGAGCACCACGTGGGAGAGCCGCACGGGGATGGCTTCGCGTTCCTCGATCTTGCGGTGCTTGCGCACCTCGACGTCGGAGGAGACCTCGATGGTGCGTCCCTCCAGGTCGAAGAAGCGGAAGCCGTATCCCCCGCCGAGGGTCTGGACGTCATCGGGTTCCCCAATGAGTTTCACGCCCTTGGCAATGAGGTCCGAGGCGAGTTGGTCTACCGAGGCCTTGTCCGCCGCGCCGAACGCGACCATGTCAAGGCGCTTCTCCTCGGCCTTGCGCACGCGGACCGAATACTGTTCCGGGGAGCCCTCGGCGGCGAAGTAGGTCACGCCGCCGTCGTTCTCCATTTCGGTGAGTCCCCAGTGGTTCTTGTAGAACTCGACCTGCTTCTGGTAGTCGGGCACCGCGATGTCGAAATGCCTCAGGTGTGTGATCGGGCTGAATGCCATGATGGTCTCCTGTGTTCTGTCTGTTAGACGCGGATGTGGGTTTAGATGTGTGCCGGCACGTTGTGGCCGGCCTGCGGAATGCTGCCGATGAGGCGTTCCAGGGCCTCGGGGGTGTCGCCGAGGCCCAGGATGTAGCGATCCGGACGAACGACGACCGCCTGGGCGCCGGCGGCTGCAAGGATCTGGCCGACCTTGGCCGGATCGAACAGGACCACGACGTCGGCATGTTCCTCAAGTAGTTCCCGCAGTGGGGCCGGGACCGCGGCATAGAGCTCGCGGGTTGTTGCCACCAGGAAACGGCTTCCCACCATGTCATCCAGGCGCACCCCGTCGGCGAGGATCGGCTGCATGCCGAGCCGGCCGGCGCGTTCGTCGGTGCCGCCGTCGTGCAGGCCAGGGCCCAGCGCGGGTGAGATCGGTGCGGATGCGGCGGGGTTTGCGCGGATGAAGGCGTCACGCTGCTTCGCGGTGTCGGCGTCGGTGGTTTGCATGAAGCCCGCCGCCCGGGTTGCCTGCTCGACCCAGAACCGTGCATGCGGCATGCGTTCACTCTCGTAGGTGTCAAGGAGGCTGTCGTCGGCCGCACCGCGTTTGACGGCATCGAGCTTCCACACCAGGTTGGCCACGTCGCGTAATCCGGCGCATAGGCCCTGACCAAAAAGCGGTGGCGCCTGGTGGGCCGCGTCCCCCGCCAGGAAGATGTTCCCGGCGCGCCACTGCCGTGCGATGCGCCCACGGAAGGTATAAATAGCCAGCCGGTCTGCAGTGAATCTGTCTGCCGGCAGCACGCCGTGGCTGATCTTTTCCACACCCTCAGGGGTGGTAATTTCCTCGGGGTCGTCCCCCGGCATCAACATGAACTCCATCCGCACCCGTTTGCCGGGGAGGCGGATCCACAGGGCGGGCCTTGTGTGATGACCCAGGAAGATCATGTCGGAAGACAGGCCGGGGCCTTCTTCCAAAATGCCGTCCGCGACAAGCCACTGTGCATCCTCGCCCAGCTTTTCGCACTCGATGCCCAGCGCCTGGCGGGTCTGCGAGCGCGCCCCGTCCGCTGCGATGGCCCAGCGGGCGCGGATTAAGGATTCCGCGCCGTCGGAGTCACGCACCGCCACCTCGACGCCCGGTCCCTCATTGCGCACGGAGAGCACGCTGGTGCCTCGGCGGAGCTCGACGCCGGGAAGTTCTTCCACGACATCCCGCAGCAGGACCTCGATGTCCGGTTGGTGAAAGGTGAGATCGTCGTGCCAACCCTGGGTGCCAAACTGACCCGTGGGCAAGGACACCAGGACTTCCCGCTCCTCGTTCTCGATGTGGAAGGAGGACATCGGCAAAGTAACCTCGGCAAAGCGCTCGGCCACTCCCAGCGATTGGAGGGTGCGGAAGGTTTCACCATCAAAGTGCACGGCGCGGGCAGTTGGCCAAACCTGGACATCACGCTCCGCCCCGACGGCGGTCAGACCTGCGCGCCCCAGCAAGGCCAGCGCAGTGACTCCTACAGGCCCTCCCCCGATCACTACCACGTCGACGTTGACGTTAGCCATCTTGCTCCTTCAAGTTCAGTACGTATCGTTTCGAATAAAAAGTAACATGCATCACTTAGCCGCACAAGGGTTAGCTGATGGGCTTCCGGCTTGCTTACGCCTTCCAGATGGTCTTGAGATTGCAGAATTCCCTGATCCCGTCCGCAGCCAGTTCCCGACCGAACCCGGAACGCTTGATCCCGCCGAACGGCAGCTCCTGGTACGAAACCGTCATGCCGTTGACGAACACCGCGCCGGCGTCAAGGTTGGCCGTAAACCATTCCTCCTCCTCGGCATCAGCAGTCCAGACCGCACTGGAAAGCCCGAAGGTGGTCTGGTTCGCAATCCGGAGGGCATCCTCGCGGTCCCGGGCGCAGTACAGCGACGCGACGGGCCCAAAGGTCTCCTCCTGGATGATCCGCATCTCTTCGCTGAGTCCGGCGAGCACCGTGGGGGCATAGAAGAAGCCGGGGCCCTCGGGAACCACCCCGCCGGTCAGCACCTGGGCACCCAGGGAACGGGCGTCCTCGACGAGCTCGGCCAGTTCGTCGCGTCCGGACAAGGTGGCCAAGGGCCCCACCTGAGTCGCGGGATTCAGCGGGTCCCCGACATTAAGCTCCGACATCAGCTTCACGAATTCGGCGGCGAACGCGTCATAGACCTCGGTGTGCACGATGAACCGCTTGCCGGCGATGCAGGACTGGCCATTGTTGCTGATCCGTGCACGCACGGCGGTCTCCGCCGCGGCGGAGACGTCCGCCGAGGGCATGACAATGAAAGGGTCCGACCCGCCCAGTTCCAGCACGGCCTTCTTCACGTGGTCCCCGGCACTGGAGGCGACCGAGCGCCCCGCCGGCTCGGAACCCGTCAGGGTCACCGCTTTGACCCTCGGATCGGCCAGGACGCCGGCAACCTGGGAGCCGCCGATCAGCAGGGTGCGGAAGGAGCCGCGCGGGAACCCTGCCCGCTCAAAGAGTGTGTCGAGGAAGAGCGCAGCCTGGGGCACGTTCGAGGCATGCTTGAGCAAGCCGGAGTTGCCCGCCATAAGCGCCGGGGCCGCAAAGCGGATGACTTGCCAGAGCGGGTAGTTCCAGGGCATGACCGCCAACACCGTCCCCAGTGGCTCGTAGCGGGTCCAGGCGCGGCTCGCGCCGACCGACGACGGGTCCTTCAGCGGGGCATCGGCCAGGAATTCCTCGGCATGCTCGGCGTAGAAACGCATGGCCTTGACGCACTTGTGCACCTCGGCAATCGATTGCGCAATCGGCTTGCCCATCTCGACGGTGATCAATTCGCCCAGGCCATCCGCCTGACCCTCCAAGATGTCCGCCGCGGCGAGCATCCACTGCGCACGCTGGGCGAACGTGCTGCCGCGCAGGAGCCGCGCCGCTTCGGCGGCTTCCGCGATGCGATCCTGGACTTCCTCGTCCGAGTGCGGCTCAATGATCATTTCGGTCGAACCGGTGGTCGGGTTGACGGTTGCGATTGCCATGGTTGGGATCCTTTCCTGGAGACGTGTTCTCTATCACAACTATATAGGATACGATTCGTATCGGATACTATTTGGGTCTACTCAGTAAATCCACCCACGCCCGCAGCCCGTGGACCGGCTGCCCGACATCCAAGGAGTGCCCCCGTGAGCACCAATGGCGAGTTACCGAACAGCCTTCCGCTCTTTCTCACCGACGCCGACGTCGCCAGCCTTTCGGACTGGGCCGGGGCGATCGAAGCCATCCGCACCGCCTACAAGGCCCCCGGCGACGAGGCCCGAACCCCGGGTCGGATCTTCGCCCAGACATCTCGCGAATGGTTGCGGATCATGCCCTCGGTGCCGCCCAGCGGCAGTCTGTTCGGGGCAAAGTCAATCGCCGGGTCCTTCGCGGACGGCCTGCGCGTCAGCTATCTGATTTCACTCTTCGACAAGGACACCGCGGATCTGGTGGCTCTCGTGGACGGAAATCGCGTCACCGGCCTGCGCACCGCCGCGACCACCGCCGTGGGCACCTCCACGATCGTGCCGCAGCGGCCGCTGATCGTCGGTGTGATCGGCTCCGGCTTTGAGGCGCGTTCTCACCTGACGGCCTTTTCCCACCTGCTTGAGTTCGCCGACATCCGTGTGTTCAGTCCGACCCCTGCCAACCGCGAGACCTTTGCGGCCGAGTTCGACGGCGCGTTCGGTGCGCCCGCACGTGCTGTCGGCTCGGCCCGCGAGGCCGCGGAAGGCGCGGATCTCATCCTGTGCGCTGCACGCTCCCGCGACGAGTCCCCGACGCTGCTGGCCGAATGGGTCGGCCCGAACGCCGCGGTGGTCTCGATCGGTTCCACGACCCCGGCCCAACGCGAGCTGCCCGCGGAGCTGATCGCCCGGGCCGCGGTGGTCGTGGTGGATAGCCGTGACGAGGTCGTGCACGGAAGCGGGGACATGATTGCGGCCCGGGCACACGGCGTCGATGTGGATTCGCTCATTGTCACACTCAATGCCGCCCTGACCGGCGAAACCGCCATCGACGCGGCGCACGGGATCCGTATCTACAAGTCGACCGGTTCCGGCCTGCAGGACATCGTTGTTGCCGAGATGCTCGTCAACCGCGCCCGCGCCGAGGGCATTGGCACCGTCCTTCCCGTGGGCATCGTCACCAGCCGCAAATAGACCCCACTGACAATAAAGGAGAACAACATGGTGGAATACACCAAATCCGAAGCCCGCTCCTGGGCCCGGGAGAACTTCGTCGGCACCGTTGCGGTGACGCACCCGTCCTTCACCCCGGACTTTTCTGCCATCAACGAAAACGCGATCCGCCACGACATCCTCTTGCTCAAGGAACGTGGCTACAAGGGTTCCCTGCTGATCGCCGAAGCGAATATCACCCCGGAGGAGAACGCCCGGATCACAGCCATCGCCCGCGAGGTGGCAGGACCGGACTTCGCACTCTTCTTCCACGCAATCTTCGGCACCCTGGAAGAAAACATCCATGCAGCAAACCTGGCTTCCAAGGCCGGCGCGGACCGCGCGCTGCTGGCCTACCCTTCATCGTTCTGGCCGACCTCGTACGACGAGGTGTTCGACTACACCAAGCGTTTCACCGATGAAACCGATCTGGCCACCATGCTGTTCCCGCTCCCCGCCTGGGGCTTCGAGCGCATCCACCCCGCAGGCATGAGCGTGGACTTCGTGCGCCGCGTCCTCGACGCGATGCCGAGCATCGTCGCCATCAAAGCCGAACAGGGCTACCCGGGCATCCCCGGCGTCATGGAGATGTACCACCACTTCCGCGATGAAGTAGTGATTTCCTGCCCCATCGAGGCCGAAATAATCCCCCTCATGTCGGTCTTGGACGTCCAGTTCTCCGGCACCGCGAACACGAACTGGATGGGAGACTACTACCCCAAGGCCTTCGAACTGGCGCGCAACGGCAAGTGGGAAGAAGCCATGAAGCGCTACTGGGAGGTCCAGCCGGCCCGGGCCGCCAATATGGCTGTATCGTCCACTTCCACCCCGGGCACCAGCTCCATTAACCGCACCCAGTGGAAGTACCAGGAGTGGCTCTCCGGCTTCAACGGCGGAGCCCTGCGCCCGCCGGCAGTCAGACTTCCCGACCGTTTCATGAAGCAGCTGCGCGCAAGCCTGGAAGCCTCGGGACTGCCCGTCACCGATTCCCCGGACTCCGAATTTTTGCGCGGACGCGTCAGCGCCTAAGCGGCCGTCCGGCGGAGTGCCGGCATTGGAAAGCCCCTTGGACCACTGAACCGGCATGCTGGTTCAGTGTCCCAAGGGGCTTCTTTGCGCGTGACAGACGGTGCCGGAGAAGATGCTGCTCCCGAACCGCAGTCGGAACCACAGCAGCGGCTTGCCTGACTGGCAGCACAAAGCATCTGGGGGCTTGTTCCGGCCTCCTGCTGCGGGCAACTCTTGGCCGGCCGATCAATCGCGCCCGGACCTTGGGATCGCGATCCGGCGAGGGCAGGCGCGGTGCAGAGCAAGGGAAGGGCCCCTTCCAAAGTGGATGTCATTCGACATCCACCCGGTGGAAGGGGCCCTTAGTTCCAGTTCAAGCCCGGTGACGGTTGCGCACTCGCTTTCGCGTCAGGCGCCGGGAGGCTCCGAAGAACGCATTGAACCGCTCACGGCCCGTCGTTCGTCCCGGCACCCCCATCGACCGACCCGTCGGAGGATCCATCTCTCGAGTTTGTGGCTCGCGCCATCCCTATGCGCCGGGGTTTGAGAAGAATGCATTGAGCCGGTCGGTGGGAAGGTAGTCCTCAGGGGCGCCGGCCAGGTCGGTCAGGTCATTGCGGTCCCACGAGGGGTCCGCGACCTTAGCAAGGTTCTCCCGGGAGACGATCACCGAGGGCTCAACAATCTGGTTGATCTTCGGGCCCTCGCCCTTCAGGATGCGCAGGGCCACATCGACCACCGCCTCACCGGTGCGCACAGACGGGGTCGTGGTGCCGAAGTAAGGGTAGCCGGGGTTTGCCAGCGCCCAGGAGGAGAATCCGTGGCTGGACCCGTCGTCCGCGATCGGCGGCACCTCCAGGCCCGATTCCACAAAGGCGTTGCGGATGCCTACGCCCATCGTTCCGGCCTGCAAGACGGCGTCAACCCCGGCAGGGTGGGTCGCAAGGAACTTCTGGACCTCCGCCTGGGCCGTGGCCGGCTGGAAGAAGCCCGTGACCGACCCGGCGACCTTGACCTCCGGGCAGTTTTTCAGGACCGCGTCGATGCCCATGCCCGCGAAGGTCGAGACCGGGATGCCCGGGATGCCGTCGACGCGCAGGACGTTGCCCTTGCCCCCGATTGCCGCCACCGTGCCGGCGGTGACCTGGGCGATCGCGAGGGGGGTATTCCTCGTGACGCTCACGGCGTACTCGGAATCGATAGGCACCTGGGCGGCGACCAGCGGGATGCCGGCGTCATGGGCGGCCTTGGCCAGCTTCACGGAAGGCTCCGGTGCAATGGCGGTGTAGATGATCACGTCCGGCTTGAGCGAAAGCGCTTCGTTGAACTGCTGGAGCTGCAGGGGCACGTTCGACGGGTCATCCGGGGCGAAGTCGCCGACAATCTTGACTCCATCGGCCTTCAGGCTCGTGCGGATGGCCGCCGACATGGAGGCAATGAAGGGACTGGCAGGTGGCATGCCCACGATCGCGGCCGTGAAACCGTCAGTCTTCTTCGACTTGTAGTCGGCCCATGCCGACTTCCGGATCTCGTACGGGTAGAGGTTGTAGCCCGCGGCGATCTCCTTGGGTAAACCGGACAGCAGGACGTTCGGATCGTTCGCTGCATCCGTTGGCAGCGACCCGCAGGTTCCGGCTGCCGCGGGCGACACCTTGGCGGGGGTTGCCCCTCCGGAGGAGCCCGGGGCCGCCGGCGCCGATGCCGAACAGCCCGTCAGGACGAGGGCGCCGGCCCCCAGGATCGCGGCGCCGACCGTCGGGAAGCTGGGGAAAAAGGTCGTCTTCTTCATGGATTATCTCCTGCCGTATAAAACGATTCGTATCGTATGGCATCAGCGTAGGCGTATGCGGTACGATTCGTCTAGTTTCGAATATGACCTGCGACACATTTATCGGCCATTCAAAGGAGATTCGCCGTGAACAACCAACCATCCGGCCTGATGCTCGCCGGGGTGAGCAAGCGGTTCGGTGCCACGCGCGCTGTTATCGACGGTGACCTCCATCTCCGGCCGGGCGAGATCCACACGCTCTTGGGCGAAAACGGCTCAGGGAAGAGCACTCTGGTAAAGATCCTGGGTGGGGTTCACCGTCCTGACTCCGGCTCCATCACATTGGACGGCGTCCCCGTCAACAGCCGATCGCCCCGCGAGGCCATGGATCTGGGGATTGCGGCGGTGTTCCAAGAGGTCCTCACCGCGGGGAACCAGTCGGTCCTCGAGAATGTCTGGCTCGGGTCCCACGGGACGTTCCGTCGCCGACTGGGCCGCGCCGAGCAGCAATCGATCGCGCAGGATGTCCTCTCGCGTATCGCCGGCGAGGTGCCCCTCGATCTTCCCGCCGGGCAATTCTCGCTCTCCGAGCGACAGTCCATCTGCATTGCGCGGGCGCTCGTGCGAAAGCCCAAGGTGCTCATCCTTGATGAGTCGACGGCTTCCCTGGACGTCAGGTCCCGTGATCGGCTCTTCGTCGAGCTGCGCCGGCTCGCGGCCGGGGGAACCGCCATCCTGTTTATCTCGCACCGGATGGACGAGGTCGCGGAGATCTCGGACCGGGTCACCGTTCTGCGGTCCGGCCGGAGCGTGTCCACCGTCGAACGTTCGGCCCTGTCCGTCGACCGGTTGATCGCGGACATGACCGGAAACTCCGGCCACGACGAGGCCCGGCGGCAACCGCACGACCCCGGGGACGTCAGCCTTCGGGGATCCGCCGTCCGCCTGGCGTCGGCCTCGGCACCCATCGACTTCGAGCTGCGCGCCGGCGAAGTCGTGGGCCTTGCCGGGCTAGAAGGCCACGGACAGGACCACTTCATCAAACGCCTGGCCGGCGTGGCTGCCGGGCCCGGCAGTGTTGTTCGCATCCGGCCCGAGGGCGCCGCAGAGCTTACCGAGCGCAACGGGGATGCCGTGGGGGTCGCCTACCTGCCGCGCGAACGTCGTGGCGAGTCGCTGTTCGAGTCCATGTCGATCCGCGAAAACTTCGCGCTCCCGACCCTGGCCAAGGACCGCCGCGGCGGGTTGCTGGACACCCGCAGCATTGCCCGCCGGTTCGATGCGTTCGCCCGGACCTTGTCCCTGCGCTTCGGTGCAGCGCAGGACGCCATTTCAACATTGTCCGGCGGTAACCAACAGAAGGTGCTGCTGGCCCGCTGGCTTGCCACGGACCCCAAGGTCCTGCTGCTTAACGACCCCACACGAGGGGTCGACATCGGGACCAAGCGGGAGATCTACGCAATCTTGCACCGACTCAGTGCCGAAGGCATGAGCGTCGTGGTCCTCTCCAGCGAGGTCGACGAACTCGTTGACCTCGCAGACCGCGTCTTGGTCTTCCGCGACCAATCAGTGTTTGCCGAGATCCCCCATTCCGAGCTTTCCACCGAGTCCATCGTCGCCGCATACTTCGGCCAGAAATCAGAGGTGCATACATGAACCGCGTCCTCCCCCTGTTCCAGCGCTGGCCTTTCGCCTTTGCCTTCCTGCTCGCACTGGTGCTGCTGGTGTTGAACCTGATCGTCTCACCGTCCTTCCTCTCCCCCGCGCGTCTCCCCGGCACCCTGGCCACGCTGGCGCCGTTCGTGCTGGTGGGATTCGCCTCCACGCCCTCGATCCTCGCCGGTGGCATTGACATTTCGGTCGGTCCCCTGGCCACCTTCATCAACTGCCTGTTCGTCGCCATCCTCATTCCCGCGGGGCTGGGCAACTGGGATCTCGCGGCACCCATCATCCTGGCGGTGGCTGCCGGAATCGGAGCCCTGAACGGAATCCTGGTCGCCGTCTTGCGCCTGCATCCGGTGGTCGCAACCACCGGGATGCTGTTCCTGCTCGTTGGCCTGTCGCTGACCATCGCCCAGAATCCGGTGGCCGCCCCGAATAATTGGACGGAGGCCTTCGCCGGGGGCATCGGCATCGTCCCGGGCGCTCTCTTGACCATCGGCGTCGCCGGGCTGATCTGGTTCGCCCTGCGCCGAACGGCCTTCGTCAGCAATCTCCTCGCGACCGGCGAGAGTGATGTTTCAGCCTACGGTTCCGGCGTGAACATCAAGGCAATCCGGATCCTGGCCTATACCCTCGGCGGCCTGTTCGCCGGAATCGCGGGAATCGCCCTGACGGCTATCGTGCAGTCATCGCAGTCTTCGCTCGCCTCCACCTATGCCCTGCTGGGGCTCGCCGCGGCCGTGCTGGGCG
>NZ_KI914923.1:0-34924 GCF_000520575.1 Arthrobacter sp. I3 | reverse complement strand
GCGGCGGGCTGTTGGGTGCCCTCTTCGGGGCGGTCTCCATCTATCTGCTGCAGCAGTTGCTCACGGCCTCGGGCGTGGCCCCCAGCCTCATCCAATTTGCCTACGGCGCCGTCCTCGTCGTTGGCGTCGTGCTGGGCGCGACGCTGCTGGCCCCCCGTTTGAAGAGGAACGCATCATGACTGGTGACACCCTGTCCCCCGCACCAAGAACCCAGGCACCGACGGTCCGGCCCAGGCCCTGGACCACGTTCAGGGCCTGGGCCTTCGAGGTACCGGCACTGCAGGTACTCGTCGTGGCGGCCTTGGCAGCCTGGCTGGTGATCACCATACCGGCCGTCGCGAACCCCAGGTCAATCACGTCGATACTGGTCATCACGTCCCTGTTGGCCCTGGCAGCCATGGGCCAGACGCTTGTGGTGATCCTGGGCGGACTTGACCTGGCGGCACCGGGCTACATCCTTTTCGGTGCCTTCATGGCGGCGAACGTCGCGGGCAAGCTCGGGGTCCCTCCGGTCGTAGCCCTGCTGACCACAGTTCTGGCCTGCGGCGGCATCGGCGCCCTGATCGGCTGGATCTGCCACCGCTTCGCGGTCCAGCCACTGGTCGTCACGCTGGGCACCGGCGCGGCCATCACAGGCGCGACCCTGTTCCTCGCCGACGGCGACTATTCCTCCGCCCCGCCGGAGGCGCTGCGTTCCCTGGCCAGCCTAAGGGGGACCACCCTTGGCCTGCCGTTCCCCCCGGTCATCCTGATCGTGCTTCTCTGCGGGGCGGGAATGTGGCTTTTCCTCAATCGCACCGCGGCGGGGCGTCGCTTCTACGCGACGGGAATCAATTTCCGGGCCGCGCGATTGGCCAGGGTCCGGACCGCTGCCGTGTGGACCATGGTCTTTGCGGCCTCCGGAGCCCTGGCCGGGGTTGCCGGCGTCTTCATTGCATCCTTCGGCGCGGGATGGTCGCAAACCATCGGGGAACCCTACCTGTTCTCTGGTCTGGCCGCGGTCCTCGTCGGCGGGTCGATCTTCGGCTCGATTCGCGGCAGCTACACCCGCACGCTGCTGGGCGCACTCACTCTGACCCTCCTGTCCACGATCATCGTCAGCCATGGGCTGACGGAAGCCCAGAGCCGCATCGTCTTCGGCGTCATCATCCTTGCTGTGGTCTCGCTCTACGGCCGGGAACGCCACGTCCGCGACAGGTTCTGAGGCCTGGTCCGGGTCCCCTACTTCCGGCGGTCCCCTGCGACGCGCGGTCACGATACGAGCCGAGTCGGATGCCAATTTTGGATGAGTCATTTCATCCTGGTCCAACTGAAAACCAAAGGAGAATAAATGTCCCCCGAGACAGCAACTGTCGCCGAAGTGCTTTCCAGCCCCTGGAAAATCGACGGCCTGACGATCAAGAACCGCTATGTGCTTAGCCCCATGGCCGTCCTCCAGCCAACAAAGGACGGCCATCCCAGCGATCAGACCACCGCGTTCCTCACCACGCGGGCACGCGGCGGCGCTGGGCTGCTGATCATCGGTGGCGGCGTGGCCACCGAGCGCGGGAACCAGGAGGCGCCGTTCCAGCCCTTGATGCGCTTCGACCGGGACGAGTTCATTCCGGGGCTGCGGCGCATGGTCGATGCCGTGCACGAGCACGATGTACCCATCTTCGCCCAGATCTTCCCGAGCTTCGGCGCCATGGGCGTGCCGGGCGACGGCCGGCCCACAAGGGCCGCGAGCCCGAAGCCCGTCCGCATGGCCGCACCCCGCCTGCCTCACGGTTTCTACATTCCCGGCGGTCGAACGAACCCGACGCCGGAGGAGATCACCAAGGAGGAAATCCTCGAGGTCCAGGAGCAGGCCGTCGCCGCCGTACGGCGAGCAAAGGCGGCCGGCTTCGACGGCATCGAGCTGGGCGCGCACATGCGCTACCTCTATTCCTCCTTCCTCTCACCGCGCACCAACTGGAGGACGGACGAATACGGCGGGAGTGCCGAAAACCGCGCCCGCATCCTCACGGACACGATTCGGGCGATCCGGGCCGAAGTCGGAACCGACTATCCGGTGGGCCTCAGAATGAGCACCAACGACCACCTTCCCGATGGTCAGGGACCCCAGGGGTTCGCCGAAGTTGCGTCGATCATTGAAAAGGAAGGGGTTGGATATATCGCCCTGAGCGATGCGAACTACGAGTCGATGGACAATAACGTCACCTCCTTTTCGGGCGCCATCCTGGAGCACGGCGAGCCGCAAGCATTCCGCACCGCCATGCCCGAGGTCCCGTTGCTCCTCAGCAGCACCTTCGACCCGCAACAGTGTGCAGACGCCATCACCGCCGGGTTCGCGGACGGAATCATGCTGGCGCGGCAAATGCTGGCCGATCCGGAGTTCCCGAACAAGGTCCTCCAGGGACGACAGGATGAGATCGTCTGGTGCGACCACGACAACTCATGCCTGCGCCGCCTGATCTTCAATGTGCCGGTCCGGTGCCACAAGAACCCGGCCATGGGACGCGAAGCGGTCCTTGCGGGGGCCAAGGAACCTGTATCGGTAAAGCTCAAGCGTCCAGTCCAGGGCCTACTGATCGCTGCGACGGGGTCACCGGTCCTCATGGGCATCGCCGACAAACTGGCGACCGCCGGCCCGAAGGCATCCAAGAGCTGACACCTGCGCCGCGCCGGCCCCACCCGTGGCGGGAGCCGGCGCGGCAACCTTGGTACAAATGCGTGTGTGCCCGGACTCCGACTTGGAGCCCGGGCACACACGCATGTCTTGCCGCCCCACATCGGCAGCTGTTCAAGAAGCCTCAGTCCGCCGGGCGCAGCGCCCTGCCCATTCCGCGGTAGATGGCGACAGTCCGCTCCCCCGCCCGCACCACCACATCCACTATCATCCGGCGGCCCTCGTGAAAGATCACTTCAGCGGAGGCGACCAGTTCCTCCGAGATGCAGGCCGGGGAAATGTAGGAGATGGAAGCCTCGGCGGTCGCGATTCCGGCGCCGAATGTGTTTGCGGCCATAGCGAACGCGGTGTCTGCCAGCGCGAAGACCAATCCACCGTGGGCAATCCCGTGCCCGTTGGCCATTTCGGGCGTGACCCGGAGGACGGCCGTGGCACGGCCCTCGCTGGCGCGCAACACCTGGATGCCGAGCCCTTCCAGGCTCCGGTCGGCGGCCAGCATCGAGCGGGCCGGGTCGGCAATGATCGCTGGCTGGTTCACGACAACCTCTCCACTACCATCGCCATGCCCTGGCCGCCGCCCACGCAGAGCGTCGCCAGGCCGAGCGATCCGTCCTTGGTTTGCAGTCCGTTGATGAGCGTTCCGACCAGCCGCACGCCAGTCGCACCGAAGGGGTGGCCCAAGGCGATCGCCCCGCCAAACGGGTTGACCCGCTCCGGATCTACGCCCAGCTTCCGCACCACGGGAACCACTTGGGCGGCAAAGGCCTCGTTCAGCTCGACGATGTCGATGTCACCGATCGACAGGCCCAAACGATCCAACAGGCGGCGGGATGCGTCCACCGGACCCAGCCCCATGATTTCCGGCGAGAGGCCGCTTGCGGCACTGCCCAGGATGCGGGCCAGCGGCTTCAACCCCAGCTCGCCCGCGCGCCGGGCGCTCATCACCACCAAGGCTGACGCGCCGTCGTTGAGCGGGCTGGCGTTGCCCGCGGTGACGGTTCCGGACTCGTGGAACACTGCGTTGAGGCCCGAGAGGGCCTCCAGCGTGGTGCCCGGACGCGGGCCGTCATCGGCGCGCACCACCGTGCCGGCAGCCGTGGCCACCGGCACGATCTCGCGCGCGAAGTACCCGGACTCCATCGCCCTTTCCGCCCGGAGCTGGGACTCCAGAGCCCATTCGTCCTGGTCGCGGCGCTTGGTGCCGGTTTGACGGGCCACAAACTCGGCGGTCTTGCCCATAGAGAGGTACACATCGGGCAAGTCCCCGTGATCCCGGGGGTCGGCCCACGGCTGGCCGGATTCGAAGATGCCATCGGCACGCCATGCTGCGTCCGCAAAGGCGGGGTGGGGTGATTCAACCACGGGCGGTGTCGAGGTGGTCGATTCGACGCCCGCAACCAGGAACGCGTCCCCGTCGCCCGCCCGCACGGCCTGGGCCGCCATCGCGGTGGCCTGCAACGAGGAGGCGCAGAAGCGATTCACCGTGACCGCCGGGACGCTGTCCATCCCTGCAAGAACCATGACACGGCGGCCAATGTTGTCGCCCTGCGCGCCCTGCGGTACCGCGCACCCCACGTAGGCGTCCGCAAACTCGGCGGAGTCAACCTGCGGAAGCGCAGCGAGCGCTCCCCGGATGGCTGCCAGCGCGAGGTCTTCGGGGCGCTCACCGGCCAGCGACCCCTTACGGGCCCGGCCGATCGGTGTCCTGCGATAGGCGACGACGACCGCGTCATTCGGCGCGATGGCGGTGTTCACGATGATGTTTCCTCTCAGTGTGGACGGCTTCCCTAACGGGCTGGCTCCACGGGCAGGGACAGATCAGGGTCAGTTTCCTACATCTAACGTCTCATTCAATATATACGAACCGTATCGTATTGCACAGACCCGAGGCCTCCCACGCCCACACCGGACACGTGGAAGGGAAATCGGGAGGCAAAGGGCGCCACGGGCATGTCGCAAAGAAGTCACGGTCGGAGCAGGCGATGACAGGGCGTCGCCCCCTACCGGACCGTCGCCGCAAACTTCTTGCGCACCCTCAAATAGGTGCACGCCACTCAACTCGAGCGCCGGGCTGCGCCCCGGCTAAAGCCAGCACCGGCATACTATTCGCCCGACATGCCGCGGCAACCCAAGGCTATAGGGTCAATTCTTAGTCACGGAGCCCATCGGGCCCATGGACCCAGACGGAACACAGGTAGTACTTGGGGCCGCTACCTTGCGGCGAGCCCGTCAAGAGCCGTCTGCATGATTGCGTCGGTGGCCTTGGCGTCAAGGGGGCCGGATTGGAACAACAGGCGGAAGTACACGGGGGCGTAGAGCAGCTCCGTGACGAGCTCGGCGTCGAGTTCCTTGCGCATCGACCCCTCGCTTATAGCCCGTTCAACCAAGGACGTAACGACCAGCGCGCGCGGAGTCCAGAAATGTTTCTTGAATTCAGCCATCGCCGCCTCGTCACCCTGGCACTCACCGATGAGTTGCGCCACGAGCCGACCCTCATTGCCGGCATAGACCTCCGCAAGTGAGGCCATGTGCTCACGAAGCGCGTCAATCGCAGGGACATCCTGGCGCACCGGAGTACGCGCGACATGGTTGTCCAAGAATGTATCGATAACCACGGCAACCTTGCTCGACCACCACCTGTAGATAGTGGTCTTGCTGACTCCGGCCTCACGGGCAATGCGCTCGATCGAGAGCTTTTGCACCGTAAATCCGTCAGGCCCCGCATCTTCGAGCAACTTCATGGTTGCTTCCAAAATGGCCCGACGACTTTCTTCACTTCTGATTGCCATGGGTCAACCATACGTGCTTAGCCATCCAATACGAAACGTACACGATCACACTTTAATGCTTTCCATTTTCCGGGTCTCGCGAGGCAGTGGCGAATGGGAGGCCGGCAAAAAGCGCCAGGCTGCGTATATAGGAACAACAACGCCCCAAGTAGCCTGGCAACAAAGGGTCTTGGTGCCATGAAATGGATTGCCACGGATTCCCACCCAGGCCCGGGAGCTTCTGGCTTTCTTCAGTGACCCCCGACGAGGTGACGTGGCATCTTTGCATGGAATTGCGACGCGCCCTACACTCAGTACGAAACGGATCGGATCTATAAGGGAGGTGCCGTGACTGCGTCTTCTGCCACAGAGGTCATGGAAGCCGGAGGTTCAGACCACGCGAGAGACTTGGCGGTGAGCTCGGTTGTCGTGGGCTGTCGGACTCACCAATCGGCGTCGCCCGGAATCGACCTGGCGCCCACGAATCCGATCCAGCCCGGGGCCCACGGCAACGCCCGCCCTCCCCTACTCGGCATCTGCTTGGCTGCTCCGCAGATCTATGACGGAACCTCATCCGAGGCGGACCAATGACTTCCGTCCTGGATACCCGGTCGGTTCCTCCGGCCGAGCGCCGTGACTACTGGTCGGCGGGGATCTCCGAACGCTTCTTCCCGATGCACGTCGAATCGGTCGGAGCGCCCACCTTCGACGCCCGCCTGGCCGGTGGCCAGGTCGGGCCGGTCGGGGTCCAGTCCATCCAAGGACTTGCGCACCGGGTGGCACGCACGCAGCGGATGATCGCGACCGCCGATCCGGAGTGCATCTTGCTGTATCTGATGACCAGGGGCACGACCCATATCGAACAGGACGATCGCAGCTGCCTTCTTCGCCCCGGTGACATTGCGTGCCACGATACGTCGCGGCCTTCCACCTTTGAGGGCCGCAAGGGTTTCGAGGTGCTCGTATTCAGCATTCCCAAATGGTTCATCGGGGCGCAGGCCGAGGGCATCGCCCGGCGTTCCGCGACACGGGTGGATTCGGGCCAGGGACGGCTCACTGGGCCGGGAACCCCGTTCCTCGTACAGCTAGCCCGAACCACAACGAGCGGCGGCGGGCTCTCAAGCCCTGACGGGGAAGGCGCTGCAGAGATGGTGTTGCCCTTGCTTCGCAGCATGTACGGCGCGCAGGAGATTTCCGATCCGCGTTCCCGGCCCGAGGTACTGCTTGCGCGGATGCAGCGGTTCGTGATGGACCACCTGCACGACCCGGAACTCGGGCCAGAGCGGATCGCTCGGGCCCACTACGTGTCCACGCGCTACGTCCACAAGCTCTTTTCGGCCTCCGGCACCGGAGTGTCGGCCTGGATCCGCGAACGCCGGTTCGAGGGTGCCGTGGGCGAGCTGCGGCGGTCCCCGGAATCGACGATCGCGACGGTCGCGACGAGGTGGGGATACCGCCATCCGGCAAGCTTCAGCAGAGCCTTCCGCGAGGTCCACGGCTGCGCCCCACGGGAAGCCAGGCATCTGCCGGAGCCTGTGGGGGAAGACCCCGCCCGTTTGTTAGGGCGGGATCTTCCCCAGCACCCGCCCGTTGGGCGGGGCGGGGGGCTGCCCAAAGATGCGCGATCAGGCCTGGGGGAAGCCGGCCTCCCGCAGTCGGGTGCCCCAGATCCCTGACTTGCCCGGAGCGATGATTCCGTTCGGGTCGAGCGTGTCCTTGATCGTCTCGTTGAAGCGCCGCAGCGCGTGGTCGTTGAAGCCGAACTGGTCGGCCGCGAGATCCATGAAGGACAGGTGCGCCCGGTATTCGCCGTAGCCGCGCTTGCCGGCCTCGGCGACCATGCGCTTGGCCACGGCGTACGCCTTGGCGACCTGCTCCGGGTTTTTCGTGTCGAAGGGGATGACGTTGATAAAGGTGGTTGCGCGCGCGTTGATGGGGAGCATGCCACCAAGGAAATCAAGGCCCGCTTCGGCGCACATCTCGGCCATCAGCTTCTGCGCGGCCATCGCGTGCTGGGACGTGAGCGGGATTACAGGCGAGAAATCGACGTGGCCTCCCTCCTCGCCGCCAGACCATCCTGCCATCTTGTAGAGATCCTGGCTCGGCACGCCGATCTGCACGCGCTCGTGCGGGTTGGGCAGCGTCTCCCACGCATCGGCCCCGTGCTTCTCGCCCATGAGCTCTACGCTCGGGATCTGCAAGAAGCGCGTCTTGAGCTTCTCGAAGTTGTGATCGACCACCGCTTCGTCTCCGTAGAGCGCGAACCGCATCATCCAGCGTCCCAGTCCCAACTCCTTGGCGATTTTGTCGATGATTTCCTCGGGCATCGTCCCCTCGCCGTCGAACCACTCGGCGCGCGTGGTGAGCATCGATGCCATGCACAGCGTGTTCGACAGCTGCGGGCGCATGTCGATGGCGCCGGCGAGCATGAGCTCGCGAAGCGCATCGACCACGGCGGGCATCTGCGCGTCATCCCAGACGCGCAGCCAGAGCGGCATGTACACCTCGGGCTTCGGCATGAGCCAGTAGCCCATCTTCGTGACGATTCCGTAGTTCGACTGCATGAACATCTCGGTCGAGGTCGGCCCCAGGCCTCGCTTGTACAGCGGCCAGGTCGGGTTGTTGTCCATCGCGCCCGAGCCGGTTCGCATGAGGTCTCCGGTCGGGAGCACGACCTCGAACCCGCAGTGCGAGGCCTGGTCGATCGAGTACGGCATGTAGGTGAGCCCATGCTCGAGCGTGTTCGAGACGACGCCTCCCCAACCTATGTCGACGATGGACGCGACAAGGTTGTGCCCGCCGGCCTTGATCGCGTCGTGCAGGTCGTACCAGCTCACTCCAGGCTCAACAATCGCGTAGCCGAGCTCTTCGTTAATCTCCAGAACGCGGTTCATGCTCCGGAACGACACCATTACTGAGCCACGCACCTGAGGTGCGGCACCGCCGTAGCCGTTGTTCTTGCCGCGGCTAATGGGCCACAACGGGATGCGGTGCTCGTTGGCGATCCGAACGATCGCCTGGACGTCCTCGGTGCTCGTCGGGCTGACGACGGCGGAGGGGAGATTCGTGGCGGAGCCGGGAACCTGAAAGGGATCCTGGAAGTCCTGCAGGGACTCGGCATCGCTTGCGACATTGTCTTCGCCGATCGCGACGGCGAACGCGGCCAGTGCCTCTTCGAGGTCGGATTCGGTGACGCCGGGCGGGAGCGGGCGAGTCGACGTCATGGGGGTGTTGCTCATCTGGATCTCCTTTGATGCAGTGTGTCGTGTCTAACACGTGCCGTTCATCCTGTGCCATCTGGCACCGGAGTGGGGAGATTCCGGCCCCATGGTGCAGTTCGTGCACAGAAGTGTGCACAAACTGCACCATCACACCGCTCCGGCCTCTGGCCCCCTCCTCGCCGTGGTTGCATGGGGCCCAATACATATGACGAGTTGAACGGAGAAGGAACCATGGCCGGTGGTCGTCTGGAAGGAAAAGTCGTCCTACTGACAGGAATCGGGGGCGGAATGGGCCGGGTGACCGCCCGGCTGTTCACACGTGAGGGTGCCACGGTCGTCGGTTGCGACCTCGATGCCGACGGAGCTGCAGAGACGGTCCGCCTGGTGGAGGCCGACGGAGGCGCGATCGAATCAAGCGCCCCCTTGGACCTGGGCAACCGGGAAAACATCGATCGCTGGGTCGCCGGCGCGATCGAACGCCACGGCCGCATCGACGTGCTCTACAACAACGCCAGCATGCCGAAATTCGCGCCGTTCGCCCAGATGAGCGGCGAGGAATACCGGTTCACCATCCAGAACGAGCTGGACCTGGTGTGGCATGCCTGCCAAAGCGCCTGGCCGCATCTGGCCGCCGTCGGCGGTGCAATCGTCAACATCGGTTCGGGCGCCGGGATCCAGGGTGCCCGGGCCCTGCCGCAGGCCGCCCATGCTGCTGCGAAAGGGGCCGTCATCGCTCTGACTCGGCAGCTCGCCGCCGAGGGTGTCGCCGTCGGCGTTCGCGTCAATTGCGTAAGTCCTGGTGTCATGGCGACTCCGCCGGTACTCGCGATGTTCGAGCAATTCGGCGAGAACGCGCCTGTCGCCCCGATCATCGAGCGCACGATTGACGGCAAGCCCGGGGAACCACTCGCCGTCGCGTATGCAGGCCTCTACCTCGCCTCCGAGGAGGCGAAATGGGTCACGGGATCCCACCTGGTCGTAGACGGCGGAGCCAGCGCGATGATGTAGGTCCGAGCGAGACCGGGCGCACAAGAAGGCCCCCGATCCCGCGCACGGCCGTACTCTGAACGCTTCTACCGCCATCCGCGGAGTCCGTGGCCGGCGGCCCGCATCTTCAAGAAATTTCTGTCAGGTCATGTCGTCAACTGGACCCCACGACATGAATGGGTACAAGGCCGATCAGGGCCAACAGAACAGGCCAGAAAGAAGACCGTGTGACCCTACATCCCAGCAAGCGGAGGGCTCACTAGCCAGGGCACCTGAACCCGCCACCCACACAACCGAACAGGCCACCGCGGCGCCAGGCACGACCGCAGCCAATGTCAGAGGGACCCGCGGAGGGTCAATGTCCACACATTAAAGCAAAAACCCCTCTGACGAGGGGTCATGCTGTGCCCAAAGTGGGACTCAAACTGCATTCCCACCCCCGCAAACACTAGACTCCCGTGGAAACATGCGGATTCCGGCCCAATCCGGGACTGGTACGGCCCGATCCGAAGCCGAAATTGTGTACTTTGTACACACCCCAAAGCGGCCAGCTCCAAGCTTCGCAGCCGCCAGCAGCCCCCCCCCCAATCGAAGGGGCGCGGGACTTCTTTGTACTCGACTCTCCATCACAAGGTCACCTCCCTTCAAGTCGTTCATGATCCCGTCGGCGCACCACTGCACGACGGGCAGCGCCCCTTCAGACGCTGATCGCGGGCTAACCGAGCCACACGAAACAACGGAACCCCGGCGGCGGGGGCGGTGGTGGTTGCCGGAGTCCCGGGGTCCGGGGGCGAGCCCGGGCCTGCCTTGCTCAGCCGTGTGAATGACAGAGCTATTTGGTGGTGCTATTTGGCGCGTGCCTGGTGCACGCCCGCATAATCAAGCGATCCCGTCCACGTTGGTCCAAGTACCAGTCCGCCTGATTTCAACAGTGGGTCGATGAGTGCGGTCACCAGCCGAAGCGGTGCCCGGAGCGTGGGTTATGGTTGCTGCCCGCGTGACAGCTGTCGCTCGGAGGTTTTCATGTGAGGCAACAAGGGGGCAAATCGCTCGACACCGTGATCACGGTGATGAACGCCGTTTTCAGCGTGATCTTCCTTGCAGACTTCATCTACCGGGTCGTCACCGCGCCATCGCCGGGCGGCTATGTCTTCAAGCACTTCGGCTGGGCCGACATCTTGGCCAGCTTGCCTTTCGAACAATGTAACCCTCCTTGCCGCTGGCCTGCCTGTCCGCGCCCGGCCGCCCACAGGCGGAGATTGGTATGCGAAACGTCCCAATAGCTCCGAAATAGGTATTTCCCCTAACTAATCCGCCCTCCTAAGCTGGTCGGAGTACGGCATATCGCCTGCTTCGAGCTGCCCGGGAGCTTCTAATGGAGACGCGCCACCTCAAGTACTTCATTGCAGTGGCCGAGGAACGTCACTTCGGCCGCGCAGCCCAGCGGCTGCACATGGCCCAGCCGCCGTTGTCCCAACAGATCCGGCAGCTGGAGGAACAGCTCGGCACACCCTTACTGCTGCGCACTACGCGCAAGGTGGATCTCACCCCAGCCGGACAGGTCCTGTTGGATCGAGGACGGCTGCTGATGCAGGAACTGGAAGCTCTGGAGGAGGACGTCCGGCAGGTCGGCGCAGGGGCCACTGGCGTCCTCCGCGTCGGCTTCACCGGAACAGCCACCTACCGGCTGATGCCCAGCATCGTCCAGGCCGCCCGACGCACTTTTCCCGGGCTCCGCATCACCGTTCAGGGCGAAATGCTGACGCCGCAGATGGAGTCCGCACTCGAGGACGGAAGGCTCGACGTCGCCGTCCTCCGACCCCCAGTCCGTTCCGGAACTGTGGCCCTCAAACTGCTCGAACAGGATCAGCTGGTCGCGGCACTCCCGGCGGATTCGCCGCTGGCGGAAAAGGGCACCCTGGAACTGGCGGAGCTCGCCGGCCAGGACTTCGTCGGTTATCCGAGCTACTCCGCGGTCAGCAGCATCGTCGTGGATGCCTGCCGCAAAGCCGGGTTCCAGCCGCGGCTCGTCCAGGAGGCCAGGGAAACCTCCACCCTGCTCTCGCTCGTCGCGGCGGGGATGGGGATCGCCCTGGTGCCGATGACTTCCCGGATGTTTTCCTTTCAGGGTGTCGTCTTCCGTCCGTTGCATAACCCGCCGCCGGTCGACCTCGCCGTTGCCTGGATCCGCGACGCTGAGACACCCCTGCTGCGCAGCTTCCTGCAGCTCTTCGATTTACCTCCCACATCGGGTCCTGGCCAGCAACAGCCCCCGCTTCGCCCCGCGGAGTCGCCGGCCCCGTCCCTGCCACAGTCACAACCCGCATCCGCAACAAAGGAACCACCCCGTGAAAATTGACCGCATTGAGGCCATTCCCTACGCCATTCCTTACGCGCGGCCGCTGAAGTTCGCCAGCGGCGAGGTGACTTCCGCGGAACACGTGCTGGTCCGGATCTACACGGACACCGGCATCTGCGGTATCGCGGACACCCCGCCGCGGCCCTACACCTACGGCGAAACCCAGGATTCGATCGTCTCGGTGGTGACCAAGGTCTTTGCCCCGCAACTCATCGGGCTGGACCCGCTGGACCGCTCCAAGGTCCAGCAGCTGCTCCGGCGCACGGTCAACAACCCCACGGCCAAGGGGGCCCTGGACATCGCACTCTGGGATGTCATCGGGATCTCGCTGGGCACCCCGGTGCACAAACTGCTGGGCGGCTTCACCGACAGCATGCGGGTCTCGCACATGTTGGGCTTCAAGCCCGCCGCCGAGCTTCTGGAAGAAGCGCTGCGGTTCCGTGAAAAGTACGGCATCAACACCTTCAAGCTCAAGACCGGGCGGCGGCCCCTCTCCCTCGACGTCGAGGCCTGCCATGTTTTGCGGGAGGGCCTTGGCGAGGACGCCGAGATCTACCTCGACGCCAACCGTGGCTGGACGGCGAACGAGGCCATGGAGGTCCTGCGCAGGACCGAGGGCCTGGGCCTTTCCATGCTGGAGGAGCCGTGCGATGCCGGCGAGACGATGGGCCGGCGCCGGCTGGTGCAGAGCTCGAGCATCCCGATCGTGGGCGACGAAAGTGTCCCCACCCTGGGCGATGTCTCCCGCGAATTGCTTTCCGGCGGCAGCACCGCGATCTGCATTAAGACTGCGCGCAGCGGTTTCACCGAAGCCCAGCAGATCCTCGGCCTCTGCATGGGCCTCGGCGTGGACGTCACGATGGGCAACCAGATCGACACCCAGATCGGCAGCCTTGCCACGGTCACCTTTGGTGCGGCGTTCGAGGCCAGCTCCCGGCGGGCCGGGGAGCTCTCCAACTACCTGGACATGACGGACGACCTGCTCGCGGAGCCGCTAAAAATCATGGACGGCGCCATCCGGGTCCGCGATGTCCCCGGCGTCGGCGCGGCCATCGACGCCGACAAGCTGCAGAAATACCGGCAGGACTAGCCCGGCCCGGCCCGCATCCTGCCTCAGAACGCCGGCACACCGCTCCCCACCACGCAAGGAGAACCACATGCTGTATCTCGTCCGCATGGACGTCAATATTCCGCTGGACATGCCCAAGGAACGCGCCGACGCCGTCAAGGCGGAAGAGCGGGAGTATTCCCAGCAGCTGCAGCGCGACGGACGATGGGCGCATTTGTGGCGGGTCGTGGGCGAATACTCCAACTACTCGGTGTTCGACGTCGCGGACAACGACGAGTTGCACACCCTGCTCTCCGGACTGCCGCTCTTCCCCTACATGGACATCAAGGTGACGCCGCTGGCCAAGCACCCGTCCGCTGTCGAATAGCCCAGCCCCTCACTCGAACATTCATATCCAAAAGCTTTCAATGGGCCGGAAATAGGTATTTCCCCTCGACCAATTACGGGCCTACCGTTGAATCAACACCGGATGTGATGTGCGGCACGGCACTGAGCGAAATTTGCCAGTCCGGAACCGCCGACCGTTTTTACCATCCTTCTTTTTTTGACAAGGGAGTCACCATGACAATGGAAACCGAAGCCACAGCAGCTTCCTCGGGCGCAGGGGCAACCGCCCGCTTCCGGGAGAACAAGCACCTCGCCGCCGGCACCAGCCAGGAGCGGGTCAGCACGCTTGCCGGCCGCGTCATCAAGGCGATCAACGACACCGTCCTGGACGAGAAGGTCACCTACGACGAATACAACGCTTTCAAGGCCTGGCTCATCCAGGTCGGCGAGGACGGGGAGTGGCCGCTGTTCCTGGACGTATGGGTGGAGCACTCCGTCGAGGAGGTCGCCAACTCCAGTCGCCACGGTTCCAAGGGCAGCATCGAGGGACCGTACTACATCCCGAGCGCCCCCACGCTCAACACCCCGGCCACCCTGCCGATGCGCGACGACGAACCCGGCACACCGCTGCTGTTCCAGGGCCAGGTCACGAACGTCGCCGGCCAGCCGCTCGCCGGAGCACTGATCGAACTGTGGCACGCCGATGACCTCGGTTTCTACTCCCAGTTCGCCCCCGGGCTGCCCGAATGGAACCTCCGCGGTTCCATCATCGCCGACGCTCAGGGCAACTTCCAGATCAACACCATGCAGCCCGCGCCGTACCAGATCCCCACCGACGGTGCCTGCGGTGCCCTCATCGCCGCGGCCGGCTGGCACGCCTGGCGGCCGGCCCACCTGCACCTGAAGGTTTCGGCCCCGAAGCACGAGCTCATCACCACCCAGCTCTACTTCGAAGGCGACGAGCACGTGGCCGACGACATCGCCTCGGCCGTAAAGCCCGAACTCGTCCTGGCCCCCACCGAGCGCGCCGACGGCAAGGGCCGCGAAGTCACCTACAACTTCGTGCTCGATCCCCGGGGCTAAACCCCCTTTGTCAGCGCCGGGGCCGGAACAGCCCGGCCCCGGCGCTGAACCCCAATATCATCCCACCACCCGCCGTAATGCCGCGTGCCCAAAATGAAGTGGCCGCAGCCGCCCGGCCCCCGGATCGGTCGGGTCAGAACATCACACGAAAGTGAGTTACCGGTGACTAAACTCGCCTATAACGTCCAGGACGTTATCGACAACACGCCCATGGGAATCAGACGATGGTCCATCGTCGTCCTCTGTTTCGTGATCGCACTGCTGGACGGATTCGACACCCAGTCGATTGCATTCATCGGACCGGCAATCGCCGAAGACTTCGGCCTGCAGGCCACTGACATGACCTGGGTGATCACCGCCAGCACCGTTGGCATGTGCGTGGGCGCAATGTCCCTTGGCACCTTCGGGGACAGGATCGGTCGGAAGAAGACCATCCTGCTCGCACTGGCCCTTTTTGGTGTGTTCTCCCTTGCCGGTGCTTTTGCTCAATCCCTGGAGCAGATTGTCATTCTGCGCTTCCTCATTGGCCTCGGCATGGGCGGGGCCACCCCGGCGCTGCTGGCACTGACCGCCGAGTACAGTCCCAAATCGCGCCGCGGCACGTTCATGACATTGGTGTTGCTTGGCCTGCCCGGTGGCGCGCTACTCGGTGGGCTTGTGGCGGCGGCATGGCTGCCAGTGATGGGCTGGCGTGGCATCTTCCTGGCCGGCGGCGTGCTGCCACTTGCCATGGTTTTGGTCTGCAGCAAGATTCTCTCCGAATCGCCGATCTTCCTGGCGGCCAAGGGCACCTCCGCAGCCGACGCACAGGCGCGTCAGATCATGGCCTCAATTTCCGGGAGCCCAGTCAGCCCGGACGCCGTGCTCGCAACCAACGACAAAATGCAGGAGCGCAGCTCCGTCGCCGCACTTTTCTCCGCTAAGTACCGGATGGTCACCATCGCGGTCTTCGCCACCTACCTGCTCAATTGGATCGCGTGGTTCCTGCTGCTGCTCTGGATGCCAACCGCGCTCAAGATGTTGGGGCTGGCCGGCTCGCAGGCCGCGATGGGAACCGTGACCGTCAACGGCGCATTTATCCTCTTCGCCATCCCTCTGTCCATCATCCTGCCCAAGGTCAACCCCAGAAAATTGCTGCTGGTCATGTTTGCGGCGGGGATCGTCATCGCGCTGGGCCTGGGCCTGGCCGGCTCCAACTTTGCGCTGGTCTTCGTGCTTATCGGGCTGGCCGGCTTCGGCATTGGCGGCCAGCAGTTGGCCCTGAACTACCTGATCGCCAACGCCTACCCCACTCAACTTCGTGCCACGGCTACCGGCTGGGGCATCGGAATTGGCCGCCTCGGTTCCATCGTGGGCTCCGCCCTCGGCGGGCTCATTCTCACGGGTCTGGGCGTCTCCGGCTACTTCATGGCACTCGCGGTACCCCTGGTTCTGGCCGGACTGGCCACCCTGATGGTGCGAAGCTCGACAGTTAAAGCCGAGATTGCTTCGACGGAGCCGGCGCCACGGGAACGTGAAGCCATCAGCTGACGCGGGGGCACCTACGCAGATATCGAACTGGCCTCAACGGCTGAAAAATCCCAATAAGAGAGGACGCACAGCAATGCGTTTTACCGACAAGGTTGTTGTGGTGACCGGCGCTGCCCAAGGGATTGGTGCCGTCGTCGCCCGTAAGATTGCGGCCGAGGGAGGCACCCTAGTGCTGGCGGACCGGTCCGAGCTGGTCATTGAAGTGTGTGCTGAGCTGACGGCCAGTGATGCACCCGCACGATACTTCCTTTGCGATCTGGAAACTTATGCGGGCGCCGTGAAGCTGATGGCCTACGCCGTGGCAGAGTTCGGACGCATCGACATCCTGATCAACAATGTCGGCGGTACGATCTGGACCAAGCCCTACGAGCACTACGAGGAGGACGAGATCGAGGCCGAAGTGCGGCGCTCCCTCTTCCCCACGCTGTGGTGCTGCCGCGCAGTGCTGCCGCACATGGTCGAACGGACGGCCGGGGTCATCGTGAACGTCTCCTCGATAGCCACCCGAAGCATCAATCGCGTTCCATACGCGTCGTCCAAGGGTGGGGTCAACGCTCTGACCGCGTCGCTGGCGTTCGAAGCCGCTCCGAAGGGTATCCGGGTAGTGGCCACCGCGCCCGGCGGCACCGAAGCTCCGCCGCGGAAGGTCCCGCGCAACCCGAACGCGCAGTCCGCCCAGGAAGAGACGTGGTACCAGCAGATCGTGGACCAGACCACCGAAAGCACCCTCTTCAAGCGGTATGGCACGCTGGAAGAGCAGGCAGCTCCGATCTTGTTCATGGCCTCTGACGACGCCAGCTACATCACTGGCGCGGTGCTGCCGGTGGGCGGCGGGGACCTTGGGTAATTCAGCGCGGCCTGAACAACAGCAGAAAGGAGAAGTCGATGACTCAGGAAGTCATGGGATGCATTGAAGAACGAGAATTGCGCCACGCCTTTGGCACGTTCGCCACCGGTGTCACGGTGGTCACCACCCGGACGGACGACGGCGTTCCGCACGGCGCCACCGTCAGCGCCTTCACCGCGGTATCCCTCGACCCGCCGCTTGCCCAGGTCACACTGACCCGGTCCTCGCGCGGCGCCCGGTATCTGGAAGCTGCGCCCTTCGCTATCAACATCCTGTCGGTAGAACAAAAGGATGTGGCCCTGCACTTCGCTGGCAAAGTCCTTGACGCGGAACCGGAATGGACGCTGGACGGCAACGTCCCGGTGCTGACGGGGAACGCCGCGACGCTTAAGTGCCGGCCGTGGAATATCTACGACGGCGGCGACCACATCATCGTCGTCGGCGAGGTCATCGCACTGGACATCACCAAGCGGGAACCCCTCGTGTTGTTCGGCGGTGAGTTCCACAACCCAGGAGGACGGATCGAGGGTGCCCGGCGGGATAACTCCGGCGATGCTCCCGAATCGGACTGGTTCGCCGGCTCCAGCTCCTTCAGGCCGCTTCACGACCGGACATCTGTCTAATCTGACCGGCCCTGCAGGGCGCAGCGATCTACATGTCGGGCTATGCGACTTAGTCTCCCGAGTAAATGACCTCGGCCAAACTCAGGCTCGCCACGGCCTCCCTGGGCAAGCCCGGAACCAAAGTCCGCGATCTCTGCACCGAACTCGGCATCACCCGCCAGATCCTTTACCGGCACGTATCACCGACGGGCGAGCTCCGCCCGGACGGCGAAAAGTTACTGACGCCGAACCAAGCCGCGGCGGCCGAACAACTCCGACTCATGCACCGTCCGGATGGAAAGGACACCACATCTTGGACACTTGCGTATCCACTGAAATACTATGGGTGTCCGGGCGATGGCTTCGGGCCTGCGAACTGGCGGGACCGAGTGGCGGCGTAAGCCTCCCTTCCGAGTCGCCACTGTGGAAGGAAAGTTGTGTCACCTGGTTCTGAAACGATGCGGCACGACGGAGATTCTATCTACGCCCAGCTGCGCTCTGAAATCCTGGCCGGTGCAATTGCTCCCGCCACTCCCTTGCGGGAAGTTACCTTGGGGGAACGCTTCGGTGTCTCCCGCACGCCGGTGCGCGAGGCTCTTCGCCGCCTCCAGCACGACCGTCTTCTGGACCGCGGCGCCCGTGGACTGCAGGTCCATCAGGCAACACCCCAGGAAGTCATCCAGGTCTATGACGTGCGGATTCTTTTGGAACAGGAGGCGGCCGGGCAGGCGGCCCTGTCCCACGACATCACTGACATTATGCAGCTCGAAGGCCTGGTGGAACGTGACCGCGCACTTTCGGAGCCGGATGACAACACCCGGGCGTCGACGAACCTGGAGTTCCACGCTGCCGTCTGGGCGGCTGCGCACAATCCCGTGCTCCAGGATCTCCTGCAGCGGCTGTCCACCCACTTGATCCGCACGCCGCACTCGACTCTGTCTGTGGGAGAGCGTTGGGACGAGGCCCTGGCCGAGCATTCGAAGCTGGTCGCGGCCATCACCGCCGGCGACGAAACTGCTGCGCGGAACACCGCACGCGAGCACATGGAGACAGCCCGTCGGATCAGGCTCGACCTGCTGCGGAAATCGGCCTCCCACTAAGATCACTGCCGGGCTCTCCGGCTAGCTCTCCGGGCCCCGAAGCGCCAGCTTTTCTGCCTTCTCCCGGGCATCAGCCCGGTGCTGCCACGGTTGCGCAGACCGCTGCCGTTGGTAACTGCCGCGGTGGTGGCGAAGCGTTCGCACCCATCGAAGACTCGTAATGACTTGCCGTGATTGCGGTCACCATGCCACACTGTACTTCACTGTATACAGTCGTATTCCATCAAAGGAGATAGATCATGACAGCCATCACGGAGACGGACACCGTCGTTGAGTTCCGCGGAGTCGGCAAGCGCTTTGGCAGCATGCAGGCCCTGACCGGCATTGATTTGTCGGTGCGCCGTGGCGAGGTGGTCGTCATCCTGGGCCCGTCAGGGTCGGGCAAATCGACGCTGTGCCGGTGCATCAACCGGCTCGAAGCCATCGACGAGGGCCACATTCTCATCGACGGCCACGAACAGCCGGTGGAGGGCAGGGATCTGTACAAGTTCCGTACCGAGGTGGGGATGGTCTTTCAGTCCTTCAACCTCTTCTCCCACAAGACCATCCTGGAGAACATCACCCTCGCCCCACGGAAAATTCTCGGCCTGGACAAACAGGCGGCAGAGACGCGGGCCCACGAACTGCTTGCCATGGTCGGCATCGCCGACAAGGCACACAGCCGGCCGTCCCAGCTCTCCGGAGGCCAGAAGCAGCGCGCGGCCATCGCCCGCGCACTGGCCATGGATCCCAAGGTCCTGCTCTTTGATGAACCGACTTCGGCGCTCGATCCGGAATCCACCCGCGAGGTTCTGGCGACCATGCGGAGCCTCGCGCAGAGCGGCACGACGATGATCGTCGTGACCCACGAGATGTCGTTCGCGCGGGCCTTCGCGGACCGGATCGTGTTCATGGCCGCCGGAGCCATCGTGGAAATTGCCGACCCTGAAACGTTTTTCACCTCCCCTTCCTCCGACCGGGCCAAAGCCTTCCTCTCCTCGGTCCACTAACAGCACCTGTGCAACGACGCACCCACCCTAAGGAGTCACCATGAAACGCCAGCACTTCCTGCCGGCCCTGGCCATCGCCGGCGCACTGATCCTGGGCACCACAGCCTGCGGCGGCAGCACCCCGGCCGCCGAGACCAAACCGGCCCAGAGCTTCCCGGCCAACAGCACGATGGACAAGATCCAGAAACGCGGCAAAGTGATCGTCGGGGTCAAATTCGACCAGCCGCTCTTTGGCGTGAAGAATCCGATCACCGGCAAGATGGAAGGCCTGGACATTGAGATGGCCAGAATCCTGGCCAAGGACCTCACCGGCAGTGCAGAGAATGTCGAGTTCGTTGAGGCGGTCACCAAAAACCGTGAGGCGTTCCTGCAGCAGAACAAGGTCGACGCCGTCATCGCCTCCTATGCAGTGACGGACGAACGGAAGAAAGTCGTCAGTTTCGCCGGACCCTACCTTGAGAGCAACGTGGCCCTGCTGGTACGCAAGGACGACAGCTCAGTGAACAAACCCGAGGACCTGGCCGGAAAGACGGTGTGTTCCACCACCGGCGCCCGCGCGGCCCAGCTCATCGGCGCGGCCGTGCCCGCGGCCAACGTGGTCCTGTTCAGCACCTACAGTGAATGCGCGCAGGCACTGAAGGATAAGAGGGTCGACGCGGTGACCACTACCGAGGCAATCCTGCTCGGTGTCCAGTCCCAGAATCCGGATGCCTACCGCATCGCGGACGGCCATTTGGCCGATGCCGAGGAATTTGCCATCGGTGTGGCCAAGGACGACGCAGCATTTCATGACTACCTCGATCAGCTCCTGACCAAGGCCATCGCGGACGGGGACTGGAAGAAGGCCTACGACGCGACGATCGGCCAGGTCAAGCCCGGCGACGTTACCCCGCCCAAAGTAACGCTGTAGGGATCCGCTGATGTCATTCCTTCTCAATCACCTCGGCGATTTCGGCCAGGGCGTGATGGTGACTCTGGGACTCGTTCTCCTGGGTGCCGCCGGTTCGGTGCTCCTGGGGACACTGCTCGCCGCACTGCGGACCAGCCCCATCAGGACGGCCCGGGCTGTTTCCTCGGCCTACGTGCTGATTTTCCGCAACGTGCCGCTTCCCGTGCAGATGGTGCTGTTTGTCTTCGGACTCCCGGTCCTGGGCATCCAGTACTCACTCTACGCCTCGGCCGCCATCGTTCTGGTGCTCTACACCGCGCCGTTCGTAGCCGAAACCCTGCGCGCGGGCCTGAACACCGTGGACCGCGGCGAGCTGGAAGCCGGACGCGCCCTGGGCTTCGGGCCGATGGCCTCACTGAAACTCATCGTCCTCCCGCAGGCCTTCGCCACGGTGACCAGACCGCTGGGCAACGTCTTCATCACCATGGTCAAGAACACCTCGGTCGCTGCCCTGGTAGGGGTATCCGAACTGACGTTCCTTTCGGACAAGATCGCGGTGGATGAGGCACAACCGTTCATTATCTTCGGCGGGGCCGCCCTCTGCTACCTCGCCATCGGGCTGGTCATCGGCCGGCTCGTATCCGCAGTCGATCAGAAGGTGGCGTTCAGCCGATGAGTACCATATCGCTTTTTGACCCGGCCGGTCCGCGCGCCAAACGCCGCCACCTGCTCCTGGAAATCCTCACCGCCTTCATCGTGATCGCCGGCGCCTATCTGGTCTTCCGCGTCCTCTACGACAAAGGCGAACTGAGCGCCGCGGCGTGGGCCCCGTTCGCCGAGCCCGGACTCTGGGCGCTTCTCGGCCAGGGGCTGTGGAACAACATCGCAGCCGCAGCCGTCGGCATGGTGCTGTCCATGATCACCGGATGCCTCCTGGCCTTCGGACTCGGCTCCACACACGCACCTCTGCGCCGGACCTGCCGGGTCTACACGGACGTCTTCAGCAGCATCCCCCTGCTCCTGCTGCTCTACTTCACATCCCTGGTGCTGCCCAACTACGGCCTCAAACTCGGGGACTTCTGGTTCCTGGTCATCGCGCTGACCCTGTACAGCGGGGCCGTCATCGGTGACCTGCTGCGCTCCGGGATCCTCGCGCTGCCGCCCGGTCAGGCCGAGGCCTCCCTCGCACTGGGTTTCTCCCACGTCGGGACGCTGCGCCTGGTCCTGCTCCCGCAGGCCCTGCGGTCCATGAGTCCTGCCCTCGTGAGCCAGCTCATCATCCTCTTCAAGGGAACAGCACTGGCCTTTGTGCTCGGCGGCTACATGGAACTGCTGAGGTCCGCCACCGTCATCGGCCAGTACTACACCCGGTCCCTGCTGCAGGCCCAGTTTGTTGCCGCGCTGGGATTCCTGGTCGTCAACATCGCCCTCGGCGCCCTCGCCGTGGCCCTGGAGCGCCGCCAAAACCGCCTCGCCGCCCAGGAACCGCTCCCCGTGACAGCGGCAGAGCCAGCCCCCGTACCGGCCCGCCGCTAACACCCCCGGGCCGCCTCTACCCCCAAATCACCCCTGCCAGACTGTGTATACAGTCGAATACTTATGAATTCAACATGAAGGAGACGGAAAACAATGGCTGATCAGAACGAACCTGCAGCGGGAAACCTCACCAAGGCCGACGTAATCGTCGTCGGCGGCGGAAATGCCGGATTCACGGCGGCCCACGCGGCTGCCGTCCGCGGACGAAAAGTCATCCTGCTCGAAAAAGGCACCAAAGACATGGCCGGCGGCAACAGCTTCTACACCGCCGGCGCCACACGCATCGTCCACAACGGCCTGGACGACCTCCAGGGGCTCGTGGAACCGGACGAACGGCACAGCCGGACCGTCGTTCCGCCCTACAGCGCTGAGGAATACGCGTCTGACCTGGAAAAGGTCACCGAAGGCCGCAACGACCCGGCACTGACGGAAGTCCTCATTGCCGAGAGCCAGTCCACCCTTCGGTGGCTCAACAGCCTGGGCCTGAAGTACCGCCTGATGTACGAGCGTCAGGCCTTCGAGCGTGCCGACGGGTCCTACCTCTTCTGGGGCGGCCTGCACGTGGGAAACGTAGGCGGCGGCGAAGGCCTGATCGAAGACCACACCCGGGTCGCTGCAGAGCTGGGCATCGAAGTCAGGTACGGCCACGCGGCCCAAAGCCTCATCGTTGAGAACGGCCGTGTAGACGGCGTCGTCGTCAACACCGCTGAAGGGGAGCTGCGCCTGAGGGCAGAATCCGTGATCCTCGCCGCCGGAGGCTTCGAGGCGGACCCGAAGCGGCGGCGGGAGTACTTGGGCGAAGGCTGGGAAAACGCCAAGGTACGCGGCACTCCCTACAACACCGGCGACATGATCGCCGCAGCGTTGGAGATCGGCGCCACCAAGGGCGGAGACTGGGGCAGCTGCCACAGCGTCCAGTGGGATGCCTTTACCGCCACCAACGAAAGCAACCGCGAACTCACCAACCGCCTCACCCGGCAAAGCTACCCGTTTGGAATCATCGTCAACACCGACGGCAAGCGTTTCCTGGACGAGGGTGCCGACTTCCGGAACTACACCTACGCCAAATACGGCAAGGAAATCCTCAAGCAGCCCGGCTCGGTTGCGTACCAGATCTTCGACGCCGGCCTTCGGCCCATGCTGCGCAGCGAAGAATACGAGATGCCCGGCATCTCTGTCGAGGTCGCCGACACCCTCGAGGACCTGGCCGTCAAAATCGGCATAGACCCGGAAAGCTTGTCCAAAACCGTGACGGACTTCAACAGCTCGATCGAGCGCTCCACCCCGTTCGACCCCAACGTTAAGGATGGACGGAAGGCCGCAACCGAACCGGTCAAGAGCAACTGGGCCGCCCCGATCGAAACCGGACCCTTCTACGCCTACGGTGTCACCTGCGGAATCACGTTCACCTTCGGTGGCATCAAATCCGACACCCACGGCCGCGTCCTGGACGCAGAGGGCAAGCACATCGAAGGCCTGTTCGTGGCAGGTGAAATGCTCGGCGGACTATTCAGCGTCAACTACCCGGGAGGCACCGGACTTGCTGCCGGGTGCGTCTTTGGGCGGCGGGCGGGCGTCCTGGCGTAGGGCACGGATCCACTGCACTTCTCCCCAAAAATCCCGGCTGGCCACCGCCGGCCTCACTCGCTCCGACGCTCGTCGCAGTGACGGGGACTGAGGGAGAGCCGGCTCTTGACGGCGAAAGCTCCCCGGGAGATTTGCCCTGATGTTACGGACCAAAACGGGTCTCCCGAGCGGACCATCACCACCGACTGCCGGCCCAATGCCCGGCACAGATGGGCGCTCTTCCCGCACTCCATCGCAACAGGCAGCCCGATAGTCGGGCGTGGGAAGAGAGCCCATAAGGAGGAGGCAGGGTGGCGGAAACGCCGCCCTGCCACCTCCCCCGACGCTCAAACGATTCCGACACCGCAGTCGCCCCAACCCAAGGACAAGCCATGACGCCCCGATCGCCCGGATCTCATACAGAAAACCGGAAACCCGCCCCCATTGCCAACTGGTCCAAGCTCTCACGGGCCGACTACGTGCAAATCCACCAACACGGGGAAGTCATCGCTACCGGGCGCATCGACATGCTGGCAGCTGACGGCAGCGTGCTTTGGCTCCATCTGGCGGGCGGCAACGAACGCGCCATCTTTCTCCAGAGTGACGGGCTAAGAATCTACCGAAGCCACCGCAGCGCAGCCAACTGACGGAACAGCTTCATCCCAGGACCGTGCTGGTGCTGCAACGCGCGGCCCGACAACAGCTGAACCGGATCATGGAACCCGGCCACCAGACATTCGGCTAACGTCACGATGACCGGTTCAGAGTGCAGAGGACTTCTGACATTCCGTGCCGCGACTGCTGAAAATGACAACCTTCGAAGCCCATGGCTGAATGACCAGGCTGTCTCAGTAATTGATCGTTTGTGAGACTGAGGTGTGTCAAGGATGTGACACTGCGGTGGGCCCTGCGGGAACACGGCTAGTATCCCCGAAGTTGTTCTCTACGTTTTCGTGGAACATCTTCGTTGAACATAGCTGTGGGACGAGAGCGCCCGCGCAAACCGCCGAGTTCCGAGGGAACGCGTGCCGGGCATCCGAAAAAATCCGTCGATTCACTTGGCTCGAGGGGTCCGCAGAAGACGAGGCCAACGCTGCGGTCGTCAAAGCAGCGTGAGCGTTTTACGGCGGGTGCCCGGCTGGCCCGCAGGCCGACAAACCTCCACGCACAGGGAGGCCTTCTGGAGAACGTCAATAAGCGTTGTTTTCGAATCCGCTGCGTTGAACGAAGGATGCCTGACGGCTGGTTCGGGCTCAACGGGGGTTTATGACGCCGAGTTCATCTAAGAGAGCGGCTCATGGGCCGATTCCCGAGGCTCCCTGGGGTGCGGGAATACCTGCGACCATTCCGCCCCACAACAGGTCTGTTGTGGCAACCGTCAGGGCGCCGATAGAAGTTCCATCCAAGAGGTTGCCCGCCGCCAGCACAGCGGCTCCGTGCAGGCTCACGAAGCAGACGAGAGCGAGCAACTCGCGGTCCCCTGGCGCGAGCTCCCCGGCCTCCTGGGCTTCAGCGATGATCGCCCTGGCGACCGTTATGCCGTCTTCACCGATGCTGCGCAGTTCATCGCTCGCATCAGGATGGTGCTTGGTGGAGTGCATCACGGCCAACAGGACCGGGTGGGCGACCGCGAAGTCCACATAGGCCCTGGCTATCCGGACAAAGCGTGACCGATGGTCTCCGGCGGCTTCGGACGCTCCTGTGATACTCGCATTCATGCTGCGGAAACCGTCAAGGGCGAGGGCATCGAGAAGCGCCTGCTTGTCACGGAAATGCTTGCCGGGTGCCGCGTGGCTCACACCCAGGTCACGCGCGAGCTGCCGTAGGGAAAGTCCCTCGACTCCTGCTTCTTCGATGACTTCCCTTGCACGGGCGAGCAACGCCTCGCGGAGCTTGCCGTGATGGTAGGGCTGATCGGTCATGTGATCAGTATAGCCGCAAAGTAGTCATTGACTACAATGGTGCCACTGTCTACTATGTAGGCATTGGCTACATAGAGTGGCCGCCACACGGAATGGATTCGAAATGACCATGAGCTACACCGGAACCACGGCACTCATCACTGGAGCCAGCTCCGGGCTCGGCGCGGAGTTTGCCGCACGATTTGCAGCGCGCGGGGCCAGCCTTGTGCTGGTCGCACGGCGGACCGACAGGCTTGAGGATCTCGCCCGGAAGCTGCGAGACTCGGGCGGCATTTCAGTGACCACGCTCTCGAAGGACCTAAGCCGTGCGGGAGCCGGAGCGGAACTCCGCGACGAGCTCGCCGGCCGGGCCATCCGCATCGACACCCTGATCAACAACGCGGGCTTCGCCACGAGCGGCCCTCTGGTCAAGGAAGACCCCGCGGTCATCGCCTCGGAGATCTCCCTCAACGTGGCCGCTCTCGTCGAGACCACGCGGGCATTCCTCCCCGAGATGCTCGCCGCCGGGAGGGGCGCACTCATCAACGTGGCCAGTACCGCAGCTTTTCAGCCGGTACCTGGGATGGCGGTTTACGGAGCAACCAAGGCATTCGTCTTGAGCTTCACCGAAGCCGTGGCACACGAGACGAAGGAATCCGGCCTTCGCGTGCTCGCGCTCTGCCCGGGGGCTACCCGCACCGAGTTCTTCGATGTACTCGGGAGCCAGGCCGCAGCGGTCGGCCGGCTGCAGGGCGCCAGCGAGGTCATCGACACTGCCCTGCGCGCTCTCGATCGCCGCACTACACCCGTAAGCGTCGTCTCAGGCTTGGGAAATCGCCTGCTGGCCGGCATCGCCCAGCGCCTCCCCCGAAACATCTCCCTCGCCATGGCCGGCAGAGCCGTACGGGACTAGTGCTACTAGTCGCATTTCGCTTCGCCCTGTTGGTCTTCGCCACGCCCGTATCTTCACAACCCACCGAGGACGTAACAATGAATCAGACACCCGACGTACTTCGTTATGCCGCCTTTACCACCACCCCCGACGGCGGAAATCCAGCGGGAGTAGTCCTGGACGCAACCCGCCTCGACGACGCCCGGATGCAGGCCATCGCGGCCGACGTCGGGTATGCGGAAACGGTCTTTATCACCGAGGCGACGGTTGACGGAGACCCCCGCCGGAACCGTGTACGGTACTTCTCCCCGATCGCCGAGGTGCCGTTTTGCGGCCACGCCACAATTGCTTTGGCCGTCGCGCTGTCAGGGCGAGATGGCGCGGGGACCTTTGTTTTCGAGACCCCGGTGGGGCCTGTCGTTATCGAGACTGCGGGCCAGGTCGCAGCGGTGACGGCAAGCTTCACGAGCGTGGAGCCGCGAGTGGCCGAGTTCCCCGATGGCGTCCTGAGCACTCTGCTCGGGTTGCTCGGCGTGGACCGGGACGAGCTGCACCCCGGGTACCCTCCGATGATCGCTTTTGCCGGAAACTGGCACCCCATTCTCGTCTTCGCGGAACGAAAGACTTTTGACTCGTTCGTTTTCGACCCCGATCCCATGCGCACGCTGATGGATGCCCAGAACTGGGCCGGCACCGTCACGACGCTCTACGCGATGGGGCCGGACGAATTCGACTCGCGCAACCTCTTCCCGGTGGGCACCATCACCGAAGATCCGGCGACCGGCTCGGCTGCCGCTGCCTTCGGCGGATACCTGCGTCTGCTCTCACTCGTGGAAGCGCCAAGCCGCGTGGTGGTGCGCCAGGGAAGCCATGTCGGCCGCCCGAGCGTGCTCACCGTCGACATGCCTCCGTCCGGCGGGATCATCGTGCACGGAGAAGCCGTCGAAATCGCTTGAGCCGTGCGGGACTCCATACCGCAGTGCGGGTGTGGGCACGCGGGCCCGGCGAACTCTCATCCTCAGAATCGCTATATGCGTGCTTTTTCTGGTACTTCCCGCGCGAGGAGGACCGCTACCAGGCCGAGCGCCGAACCGGTGACGCGCCGCTGCCACTTCGTCCAGTTCGGCCGGCCGGAGAGGAATGCAGAGATCGACCCGGCACCGAGGACGATCAGTGCGTTCACGAGTATGCTCACCGCGATCTGGATCGCTCCGAGGGAAAAGCCCTGGACAGTTGTTCCTCCACAGCCCGTATCGATGAACTGCGGAATGAGCGCAAGGTACATCACGGCTGTTTTTGGGTTCAGCAGGTTCGTGAGGAGGCCCATGCGGAAGAGCTTGCGTGCCGAATCGCGAGAGAGCGCGCGAACGTCGAAGACGCCGCGACCGCCGGGCTTGAGTGCCTGCCAGGCGAGGTAGGCCAAGTAGAGGACTCCCGCGGCTTTCGTTGCCGCATAGAGCCACGGCACCGCGACGAACACCAACGCGAGCCCGAGGTTCGCCATCGTCATGTAGACGAGGAAGCCAGCACAAGTACCTGCGAGAGAAATCATTCCAGCCACTGGCCCTTGACTCACACTGCGCGAAACCAGGTAGACCATGTTCGGACCCGGCGTGAGCACCATGCCCAGTGCCGTTAGAGCCATCCCGCTTGCCGCGGCCATCGAGACCCCCGTTCCGAAGTCTGTCCCCGCGATCACGAGCGCACCGTCCTGCTCGCTGGATACCTATATCGTGCCTGCGGATCGGCAGCCCAAGGAAAAATCATCATGCCTCCAACAATGATGTAATAGCCTTATGCATCTCAACCCTTACGGTGAGTACGCGGTCCTCCTCGCCGCCTCGTTGGCCAACGATTGGCCAACCGATAGGGACGGTCTCGTGCAGCGGACTCGTGAGTTCGGGATGACGATGGACTACAAGCTCTCCGCCGGAGACGATCATGAGCAAACCCGCGCCGTCCTGGACGCGTGGCTCTCAGTCGTCGATGAACGCGATCCACGGAACAGGGCTGCTCTGTTGAACGCCCAGATGGCTGCTGCCGCCGCGTATCCGCGCCTCACCGATCACGACGGCGAAGGATGGCATCTTCACTACCGCGACCTCGACCAAGCTCTCCCGCAGGTATTGCTCGCCGTGATCAGTGTCGGAACTGCACTGCACCTCAGCACTCGCGGCGCTCATAGGCTCAGCCGGTGCGCCGCCGGGAAGTCGTCAGGTGATCCCTGCAGGGCAGTCGTGGTGGACGTCACCCGCAACGGTCGCCAGCGCTACTGCTCCGTACGCTGCGCAAACCGTGAGAACGTCCGCAAACACCGCGCCCGCGCGAAACAAGACCGCAGCGCGCTGTAAGACGGTCCCCCACGCCGCCGTTGGACCGCTCCCCGCCGAGCCAAGTCCCCTACAAATGCTGGCGTGACCGTTAACTTCGTTGGCGGGTGAAGCGCAGCAGAAATACCGGCTTCCCGTTCCGTTTCGGAATCCTGCGGAGCACGGGCGGGCGCGCCTGGGGTTCCTGTGTCGGAGACTCGCCCAGTGATTACCGAACACGCGCTTTTGCCTGTCAGCCCCGGTCAAGAACATGCCTTCGAGCTGGCGTTTAGCGAGGCGCGGTCCATCACCGCTTCGATGGCTGGCTTCCGGAATTTTTCGTTCTCGCGTTCGGTCGAGTCGCCGAGCACCTATTTGCTACTCGTTGACGGATTGCCGCGCCCTACTGCACGACTTCTATGAGGTCGAACCGTGGCCAAATGCCGTCCGCCCTTTCTTCCAAGTCGGCCATCCAAGTCGCGATTTACGATTACCAGCAGGACCCGGGAGCCTCGCAGCTACTGTCGCCTTTGGCGAACGTTCAGAGGGAACAGGTTGTCCTGGGTACAAACTTCTGGTCCGTTTCGGCGACGAGGAAGACATCGATCGAATCCTCGTGCTCGTGGACGAATCCGTTGCGTTCGTAGAGACGTCTCGCCGGGCTGCCTTGGAGGACATTTAGCCGGAAAGGCCGATGATCGTGCTGCGCCATCAATACATGGCGCAGCACAGCGCCCCCCAGACCCTGCCCTTGGTACTCCGGAGCTAGATAGAAGTGTTCAATCCATTTCTCATCCGATTCGGGGCGGACAGCAATGACACCCACCGCGGAGGCCTCAACTTCGATAACAAACGTGTGCGCTGGGTGAAAACCCGTGACGAAGCGCTCTCTGACGTGCACCGGATCCCAGCGTCCGAGCCGCTCGAGATCGGGACGCATGACTTGAGCGCGGAGCTCGGCAATCCATGAAGCGTCAGAGGGAAGGCTTGGGCGCAAAGACCAGACGGGCGACATGTACTCATTGAAGCTGAAACTACTCGACACGACGAAATCCCGCAGGATCCCGGCCCGGTAGCTGTGGGCACGTTCCAATTCGGCGAAGGCTCCCACGACGCCGAAAGCATCAGGTTTGCCAGGGGCGAATCCTCCCCCGTGAAAGTCAGGTTTTCCTTGAGAAACTCGATCCTGACACCCTTCCGGGTGAGCTTCTGCACCAGGACCGCAGGTCGTCCAAGTTCCGGGCGGGCCGGTCCATGCTGTGCACGCCCAGGGTGTCACCGTCACGAATGAAGCGCAAGAGCTCCTCAAGCTGTCTGGGGTCGGAACAAACCCACGGGTGCACGCCGACTTATGAAATATACGATCGGGACCAATCCGGCAGCCGCCTGCTTGTAGACACCCGACAAAATCCTGCCGCCATTGGAAAACTAGCGTCTGCTTGGAGGAATATCCGCAGCTAATCAGCGCAAAGGACGATCAATGACGATGCAGGAAGATCCGGCGACCACCGGGTATGAGATTCTCGAAACCGCCCGCCGGCAGGTCCTCGAGGAAGGACGCGGGCTGACGCAGGAGTAGCTGGTGGATGTTTTGCGACTGCCCGATGCTGCCCTTCCGGCGGCGCTGCAGCTGGCCCATGAGGTCAGGCTCAGGCATTGCGGCGAGGACGTGGAGGTTGAGGGCATCGTCTCCATCAAGACCGGCGGCTGTCCCGAGGACTGCCACTTCTGCAGCCAGTCCGGCCTGTTCGACTCCCCCGTACGCGGCGTGTGGCTGGACATCCCGGAACTGGTCAAGGCGGCCAAGGAAACGGCCGCCACCGGAGCCACCGAGTTCTGCATCGTGGCGGCGGTCCGCGGACCCGACATCAAACTGATGAACCAGGTCAAATTCGCAATCGACCGCATCAACGAAGAAGTGGAGATCAACATCGCCTGCTCGCTGGGCATGCTCACTCAGCGCCAGATCGACCAGCTCAAAGAATGGGGCGTGCACCGCTACAACCACAACCTCGAAACCGCACGCAGCTACTTCCCCGAGGTAGTCACCACCCACAGCTACGAAGAACGGCTTGAGACCTGCAACATGGTCAAGGCCGCCGGGATGGAACTGTGCTGCGGTGCCCTCATTGGTATTGGCGAATCCATCGAGCAGCGCGCAGAACTCGCCGCCCAGCTGGCAGCCCTGGAACCGCATGAGGTCCCGCTGAACTTCCTGAACCCCCGGCCCGGGACACCGCTGGAAAACCAAGGCATCATGGACGGCAAGGACGCCCTCCGGGCGATCGCCGCGTTCCGCCTGGCGATGCCCCGCACCGTGCTGCGCTACGCCGGCGGCCGGGAACTGACCCTCGGGGACCTCGGCACCCGCGAAGGCCTCATGGGCGGCATCAACGCCGTCATCGTCGGCAACTACCTCACCACCTTGGGCCGTCCCGCGGACGCTGACCTGAACCTGCTGGTCGAGCTGAACATGCCCATCAAGGAACTCCAGAAGACACTATGAACCGGGCTTCGACGAGCTCAACCACCGGCGATGCAGCGAGCTCAACCACCGACTCCACCCCTAACTTTTGCGGCCACTGCGGCGAGCCGGACGACGGCGGCTCCCGGCCGCCGTCGGACCCTCACCTTCCCTGCCGGGAACTCCTGGTACTGGAACCCCCGCGTTATTGCGCCGCCTGCGGGCGGCGGATGAAGGTCCAGGTCACACCGACGGGCTGGAGCGCGGAGTGCTCCCGCCACGGGGTTCTGGTCCGATGACGCAGGGTTCGGCGCAGATGGGCCTGATCCGGCGGGACCGCGCACGCCTGTGGCACCCTTATGCCCCGGCGTCCCCGGATCTTCCGTTGTGGGAGGTCGAGGCGGCCAGCTCTCCCCCACGCCGCCGGTAAACAAGGAGTCCGGAGAAAAAATCTTCAAGAAATCCCTGCAGGTCATGTCGTCAGCAGGACCGCGCGACATGAATAGGTACGGGACCAACCACGCCCAGCACAACCAGCCAGAAAGGAGACCCGGATGACCCCACTTCCCAGCAGGCGGAGGACTGACCAGCCAGGGCTCTGAACCCTCAACCCAAATAACCGAACAGGTCACCGCGGCGGCCAGGCACCAGCCGCGACAAGCGTCAGAGGGACCCACTCCGGTCGACGTACACACGTTAAAGCAAAAACCCCTCTGACGAGGGGGTTGCTGTGCCCGAGGTGGGACTCGAACTGCATTCCCTCCCTTGTGAACACTGGGAACTCCCGGAAACATGCGGAATCCCGCCCGATCCGACCCACATACGACCCGATCCGAAGTCCAAAGCGTGCACTTTGTACACACCGCAAATTGGCCGCTTCGAAGCTCTCAGTCCAACGACCGCACCCCGCAACAAAGGAATGCGGTCCTTCTTTGTCCTGGCAGATTCTGCTCAGCTTGAGGCAGTTCTGGGGTTTCAAAATCCGAGGTCGACGGGACGCTGCAAAAGAGCCAGACGATTGCCCAGCTTCCCGGATCTTCATGATCGCTGCCACCTCCCTTCAGCCACCTCATGACCCAGCCGGCACAGATTCACATGACGGGTCAGGAAAGCAGCCAACCGGCAAAGCCCACGGACCCGGCGTCCAGCTAGCGCCGGACGAGATGCGTGGCAATAAGCCCGGCGCTGACTTCAAGCGAGACATCGCCGGCGGCCACCCCACGAGGAGATCAAATGCCGCATCCGTGCTGAAGTCGTCCTCGGCGGTGCGCCCCTTGGCGCGGGCGTCCTGGGAATGGCGGTCTTTTTGCAGCGCTAAGTGGCACTCTTAGCAGGGGGCGCCGCATCGGTCTTCACCTGATGCGCCTTTGGAGCTCGCGGTACACCGTCGTCGGGGATACCCGGAACAGTTCGGCCAGTTCGGCCTGCGTATGCTCGCCGGCGTCGTGCAGTGTCAGGAGATGCTTCCGCTGCGTCTTGGACAATTTTGGCTGCTTGCCTTTCAGTCGCCCCTTCGCTTTTGCGACCGCCATGCCCTCGCGCGTGCGCGCCCGGATCAGATCTGCCTCAAACTCGGCCACCATTCAGGACGTTGAACAGCAGCCGGCCTACGGGGTCAGTCGGATCGTGGGTGCTGCCGCCGAGACTGAGGACTACCCCTTTGGCCGTCAGCTCGTCAGCTCGTCAGCTCGTCAGCTATACCCCGGGCATCGGAAAGGGAACGCGCCAAACGGTCCAGCTTGGTCATCACCAGCGTATCGCCGGCTCGGCATGCCGCCATCGCTTCACGGAGTCCAGGGCGCAGACGGCTAGCTCCTGTAAGTCCGTGGTCGACAAAGATCTGCTTCTCTTCAACACCCGGGCCAAGGAGGGCGTTCCGCTGAACGGTCAGATCCTGATCGTTCGTTGAGACGCGGGCATAGCCGATCTTCATTCCAGCCATGACGAACATGGTTGCAGTAAGCCCCCGTCACCGTGCATATCACCGTGCGGGTCTTACGTACAGGGACTGAGCCAGCAGCTGGGCGGTATGCGTCGGCGTGCTCCGCCGGCATGGTGATCGACCGGCTTACGGGCAGCGTGGCGTACGCGAATCTCGGTCTCTATGCTTCGGCGTGTCTGGGCTCTCGGCCGCGAGTGAGGCAACTTTGCTTCAGAGAGCGTGTGCGCTGGCGCGATCTGGCTAGACCAGCGTTGCGGAGCGTAGGAGTTTCTCAGTGCGAGTTGAGGCTAGTTTGCCACCGTATTTCCCGAAGAGATCGATGACCGTTTGTGCCGATGCGCCGAGATCCTGGGCAGGGAGGGGACTGGCGTTGAACACGTGATCGAGCCACTGGAAGATCACGACGTGGGCGTAGGTCAGGCCACCCATCTGGCAATGGCTGGATGCGCCTTGGGTTCGCGGGAAGACGTGGAGGTATTTCTCGCACGGCAGCGACGCGATGAATTCGGGGATGCCGGCGACGATCGCGGCTGACGAGGCAGCGGCGTCTTTGATGTCGTCCTCTCCGAACAGGAACAGCATGGGGTTTGTGAAGTTCTGCTCGAGGCCCCGGAGGGTGAAGGGCCGGTAGAAGTCGATCCAGTCATGCGGCTCGGCGATGCCAAGTGACCATTGCGCGTGCTGGAATGACCACCGTGCTGGCGGGCTGAATCGCTGGAGCAGTCCGAACAGGGCGTCGATCGCTCTCGGGTTGCTGAGGCCCCTGAGACCCGCTCGGGCGGATTCGCCGCAGTCAACGACCAAGGTGTTGGCGATGCAGGCCTTGATCCTTGGATCGCCGGCGGCAGCCCTGGGTGCGAAGTAGCCGCCGGCGGAGTAGCCGATCAGTGCAATCCTGTCGCGGTCGATATCGTCGCGGGAGTACAGGTAATCGACCACAGCGGCCACCGGCTTCTCGTAGTCGGGTCGGAACACGAGCCCCGGGTTCTCCATCAGGGCGCCCCATTGGCCCGGTCCCTCGAACACCAGACAGTTGCATCCGTGTTCAGCCGCCACGGCCCCGATCCAGCAGTAGACCTCCTCCATCGTTGAATCGAACCCGCCAAGCGCGATCAGCGTGGGGCTGTGTTCCTGTGGCGCGGGGACGTAGTAGGCGGGAAGTTTGCTGCCTTCGAAGTCGATCTCGACGTAGTCGATGGTCTTGGTGCCCAGTTTCGTCATCTGACGGAAGTGGTCTCGGCTGCTCTGCCACAGGTTTCGGTGCCTGGGATCGGTATGGGCGAGGTAGAACGCCGCCATGCGGTAGTAGTTGCTGGCGCGCAGATGGGCGCGGGCGGCAGCCTGTCGTTCCCCGGCCGTGGCTATGCTGGCGGCGTATCCTGCGACGGCGTCGGCCGTTGCCGTCCACGCGAGAGTCCAGCTCTCGAAGTCGCCGTTCTTGATGCGATGCAAGGTCTCCGTGCACTCTCCGAACTCAGCAGCCCCGACATATTGACTGGAGATTCCCCGGGCGAACTCGTAGTTGAACCCCCCGATGGTCTTATCTGCGAAGTCGACCTTCATCGAAGACACCCCTTCCGATGGATCGTTGTCCGCTGACAGCAACGGAGCCCCCCAGTGTTCGCGAGCGGCGGTATCGAGGAAGGCGAGCATCCGACGCGAAATCCCGGGCACCGCGTCGCTTAGGCCCGCTTGGCTTCCATCACAGTTCCCTCCGCGCGTTTTGCTGCCCCAATGCTCCACCCAGGAGCCTCGGGGGGCAAGATGCGGAGCAGCGCAGTGAATATCGACTCTCTGCCGCATGCGAATCGGCATGTGTCCGGTAAGGGATCCGCTAACGGGACGGGCCAGGATAGCGAGTACGCCAAATAGCGC
>NZ_KI914922.1:36861-51931 GCF_000520575.1 Arthrobacter sp. I3 | reverse complement strand
GCCGGGATGGGCGCAAAGTGACCCCGCGTTTGTTGGAGTTGGGGTTAGGCGGTGACCGTCAGTGGCGTCCCGTTGACGGTGAGCCGCCAGTTGGCCTGGCTGAACACGGCGACGTCCAGGGTGCCGCGGTCCACGACATAGTCGATGATGCGCTGCCGGATCTCCTGCTGGCTGTTCGAGAGCACCGGCGCGCTCTTCACGGCCGGGAAGTTGCCTCCGCCGCTCTGCCGGTAGTTGTTGATGGCCAAAGCAAATTCCTGCTCGGGCGCCAGCGGCTGGCCGCCGTAGCTGAGCTTGACGATCCGGTCCCCCGCCGGCCGGGCGAGGTCGATCTCATAGTTCAGCGGCGCGTCCAGTCCGTAGACGACGTCGTAGTTGTAGTCGGGCGTGCCGTTCGGGGCCGTAGCCGTCACAGCGTTGGTGACGTCCTGGGCCCTGGCCGTGGTGGCGGTCACCGGTTTGAAGTACTGGGCGGACCACTCCAGGTATGCCTTGACCTGCGCGCCGGTGACCTTGATGGCGAGCAGCGTGTTGTCGAAGATGTACAGTCCTGCGACATCGCGGATGGTCAGCGGCCCGGCCTTGACGTCCACAGCACGGGAGAACGCCGCCGCAATGGACAATACGGGCAGCCCTGCCGCGGGAGTGTTGGCCAGCTCGGCCTTGACTGTGCTGGCCTGGACGTAATTAATGGCGTCGATCGCGGCGGAGTCCTCCCAGCAGGCGGTGGCCGTGCTGAGCGGCGCCGTGGAAGTTCCGATGACCTCGTTGACGTAGTTCACCGTGGCCTCGTGCCCGGCCTGAACGGCCCGGACGACGGCGGGATCTGGGTCGACGGTCTTGGCGTCCAAGAGGAGCGAATGCGCCGCGGTGACGGACCACTGCCCTTTTTCCTTGACGAGTTCGAGGTCCATGACGGAGACGCGCATGCCCCACTTGAGCGGCTCGGTCAGGAGCACCTGCTTGCCCGTGGCCTTGTTCGTGACGAAGCGCTCGGGGATCTCCAGGTGGGCGTGCCCGACCAGAATGGCGTCGATGCCCGGGACTTCCTCTGCCAGCTGGGTGGACGCGTTCTCGGGAAAGGGCAGGGCGTCACCGTAGGAGGACCCTGGAGTCGCCCCCGAATGGCTCGTGACGATCACGACGTCGGCCCCGGCCGCTTTCACCTGCGGGATGACGGTTCTGGCCTCTTCTACGATGCCGTTGAAATCGAGCTTGCCCTGGACGTTGTCCCGGTCCCAGAGTGCGCAGCCCGGCGTCACCAGGCCGACGAGGCCGACCGTCAGCCAGCCGCTGTCCGTCTTGATCCGCTTCAGGACGTAGGGGGTGAAGGCTCGCCCGCCCGACACGGCGTCGTGCACATTGGCGCCCAACAGCGGGAAGTCCAGCTGCCGCTCCCAGGTGCGCAGAAGCCCAATGCCGTAGTTGAACTCGTGGTTGCCCAGCCCCACGGCGTCGTAGCCGATCGCGTTCATGGCCAGCGCCATGGGGTGTTTCACGGTTGCCGAGATGGGGTTGATCTTGGCGAAGTAGTAGGCCAGGGGCGTGCCCTGGATGGTGTCGCCGGCGTCGATGGTCAGGGTGCTGGCCGCGCCGCGCTCGGCACGCATGGCGTTGATCAGGGTCGCGGCCTGGGCAATCCCGATCTTGTTCCCGGCGGCGTCGGCATAGGGGACGTTCCTGAAGTAGTCCCAGTTGAAGACGTTGTTGTGCAGATCCGTGGTGCCGAGCATCGTCAGGGTGAACTGATTCTTGGCAGTTGCCCTGCCACTGGCTTCGCCGGGGACGGCCTGCGCCGCCGGGGCTCCGGCCAGCGCGGCAGCGGCCGCCCCGCCGCCCACGAGGGCTGCCGCGAGCATGGCGCGGCGGGAGGGGGAAGTGTTCGGGTCCGTCATTGTGGGTGAACTCCTGAGCGTTGGGGGCCGGTGGGCACAAATCCAAAGTCTAGGGTCGCGCCATCAAGTGCGACAGGGGTATCAGAAAAACTTTGCCGAATCCTTGGGTATCGTTCACCGGCGCCGGCTTCCGGCCCGGGCGTTTCGGGTTTCCGGTCCGGGAACGCAGGAAACCCCGCCCACTGAGTGGACGGGGTTTCCTTTGAGCAGTGCGGACCGCGATTGATCCGGACAGCGGGTATTACTTGAGGGTAACGCGGGCGCCAGCTTCTTCGAGCTGAGCCTTTGCCTTCTCGGCAGCTTCCTTGGTGGCGCCTTCGAGAACAGCCTTGGGAGCGCTGTCAACCAGGTCCTTGGCTTCCTTGAGGCCCAGGGAGGTGATGGCGCGAACTTCCTTGATCACTGCGATCTTCTTGTCGCCAGCAGCTTCGAGGATGACGTCGAAGTCAGTCTTCTCTTCAGCTTCTTCTGCAGCAGCGGCGGGGCCGGCAACGGCAACAGCAGCAGCAGTAACTTCGAAGGTCTCTTCGAAGAGCTTGACGAACTCGGAGAGCTCGATGATGGTCAGTTCCTTGAAAGCTTCAATGAGCTCTTCGTTGGTGAGCTTCGCCATGGTGTGGCGTCCTTCCTATAATGGTGCGCGGCGGCCCTGAGGCTCGCTGTGACACCGGAGTCTTATGGAGAAGAGGACTAGTTCTCTTCGGGGGCTGCGGCTTCGGCCGGTGCTTCGGCCTCGGCTGCTGCATCTGCTGCGGGAGCTTCTTCAGCGGCGGGTGCTTCGGCTGCTGCCGGGGCACCGTTCTCTTCTTCAAGCTTGAGGCGCAGTGCGTCGATGATGCGTACAGCAGCGGCAGCAGGAGCCTTGAGGATCCCTGCAACCTTGGCGAGCTGCAGCTCACGGGACTCGAGTGCTGCCAGGGCAGCAACTTCGCTGGCGTTCAGTGCCTTGCCCTCGAAGTAACCGGTCTTGATGACCAGCTGCTTGTTGGCCTTGGCAAAATCCGTCAGGCTCTTGGCAGCTGCAACTGCGTCACCCTTGATGAACGCGATTGCAGTGGGGCCGGCGAGCTGACCGTCGAATGCTTCGACACCAGCTTCCTTGGCTGCAATGGCGGTCAGGGTGTTCTTGACGACCGAGAACTTGGTTTCCTGGCCGAGAGAGACACGCAGCTGCTTGAGCTGTGCAACGGTGAGCCCGCGGTATTCGGTCAGGACAGCGGCGTTCGATTCCTTGAAATCGTTAGTGATCTCAGCTACTGCTGAAACCTTGCTAGGCGTTGCCATAACCCTCCTTCCGGGGATAGTGCCGGTATGTCCGGGTCCCCGCTCAAAAGAGCTAAAACTAAAAAACGCCCCGCGCAGATGCACGGGGCTTGTCTCGACGCGGTCCATGACCGCGGAGCTTTGCTTCGTTCACCTGCGCCGGCCGCCCTATGTTCAGGGTCCTTCGTCCGGAAATCCACTGCGCTCTCCCGGCGCGACTGCAGAAGTGAGTCTTGCTTGGGAGAGTGGATTTCCAACAACCGACGGTCTTTGGTCCTCCAAGCTTACGGGACACGGCGCGCGTGTTCCAAATCGGGCCCGGCGGGCAGAACTGGGTGAACAGACCTCAGCTGACAGCCGGTCCGAAGTTGGGGAGTTCTTTTTGCCAGAGACCCGTCACTCCCGCTGTCGTGAAGCCGAGCTGCTGGTTGACCTTCAGCAGGTAGCGGTTCTCCGGGGCGTTCCACGTGTACAGGACCCGGGCGTCCGGGAACTGTTCGCTGAGCCGTTCCATATTGGCGACCTTGATCAGCAGCCCGAGCTTGTTGCCGCGGTGTTCCTGCAGCACCACCGTGTCGTCCTGGAAGACGACGTCCGGGCGCAGGGCCAGGACACTGATGGTGGTCAGGCCCACGAGCGTTCCGCTGGCGATGTGCTCGACGGCGGTGACCACCGTCCGGCGGCCCTGGGCTATGGTGACTTCCTCCGCTTCCCGGAGGATGCCGCCGTCGAACACCATTTCCTGGGCATCCGGCCCCGGCACTTCGTCCTCGCCTGCCTGGTTTTCCAGCGCGGCGACGGCCTCGAGCCACTGGTCAGGACACCGGTCCGTCCAGTGGTGCAGACGGTAGCGGCCGGCATTGGCTTCCTCGGCCTCGGCCTCGAGGTCGGCGACGAGCTTGGTGTCCAGCGGCAACGCACAGGAGCTGAACTGCTCGATGTGCTGCAGGGTGTAGCCGGTGTGGCGTGCAAATTCCACGTCACGGCTGCCCAACGGGACGAACCCGACGCCGCTGCCGGGCACAAGCTGTTCGGCCTCCGGGTCCGTCAGGGTTGATCCCGGGTGGTTGGTGTCGATCAGGATCGTGTGGCGGCCCTCGTCCCGGGCGAAATGTTCGGCGGCCGCCAGCAGCTGCCTCCCCACGCCCTGGCGCCGGAATTCCGGCAGGATGTCGAGCGTGAATTCGGCGAGATCGAGGTTGTCCACGAGCGGCAGGGCGATGTCCGCCGTCCCGACAATCACGCCGTCGATCTTGGCGACGAGGATTACCTGGCGTTCGTAGGGGTCCGCCATCTCAAGCAGCTTTTCCTGCGGCGCGTAGGCGAGGTCGTCGGTGCCCCAGGTCTGCATCCGGACCCTGCGCCCCACCTCGATCGCGGCGAGAAAGTCGGCGGCATCGGGCGCGTCAAGGGAATCGGGGATCCACAGCTGCTCAATCCGTACATCGTTTGCCATAGAGGGCATCTTCCCAGCCGTTGTGCCACCCACCATCGGTACGGCCCGGCTCAAACCGGGCTTTCAACCGCCAGCATATGCTGGTTTGGGCCGCTGTTCCATTGGTGACGCCGGGCAGTTTCCGCTCCAGCCGGCGCCCGGCAGCTTCTGCCCCAGCCGGCGCCCGGTCAGTTCCGGATCTCATTGCCGGTGGCTGCGCCCGCGGCGGCAGCGGTCCGCTGCCACTCGCCGTCGTAGCCCGCCGGCTTGAAGCCCAGCGCGATGTTGATGCCGAGCATATGGTCGTTTTCGGCGGCGTTGTACGTCAGGACGCGCCGGACCGCGGGGTACGACTCCCGCAGCAGGCGCAGGTTGCGGATCTTGATGAGCATGCCAAGCCGGTGGCCGCGGTGGCCCACCGCGACGAGGGTGTCGTCCTGGTTGGCCAGCCATGGCTTGTCGGCTGTTGTCTGCAGGACGGTATAGGCGGCCAGTTCGCCGCTGGCCCGGTGCTGTGCCGCCACCACGAGGGAGGACTGGCCGGCGCGCCGCCAGGTGTCCTCGACGTGGCGGACCCGGGCGACGTCCCAAATTTCCGGCTCGTAGCTCAGCGCTCCGGAGGGGGCGTCGGTGCTCATGCGGGACATGAGCACCGCGAGCTGGGCGGCATGTTCCGCAGGGCAGGAGTCGGTCCAGTGCAGCAGTTCATAGTCCCCCGCGCGGGCCAGGGCGTCCCGTTCCAGGGCGTCGAGGTCCGCGGCGGGCGGTACGTCGAGCGAACTGAACCGTTCGACCTGCTCCAGGCGGTAGCCGGCTTTTCCGGCGAAACGGACACCCGGCGCGCCGGCGGGCAGCGCTCCGGTCCCCGTGGCGGGCTTGATGAGGTTGGTGCCATCGACGTCGAAATCGGCCGGGTGCTCCGTGAACGTCTGCAGGATGGTCCGCCCGTCGGCGGCGGCCAGGGCCTCGGCGTGCACCAGCAGTGCCCGGCCGATCCCCCGCCCGGCGAAGGCATCCAGGACGCCCACGTGCAACAGCGCACTGCCCAGATTCTCCTGCAGTTCACAGCGGACCCAGGAGTTGGCCACCATGCGCCCGCCGACGCGGACGAAGAAGAGCCGCAGCCGGGTGTACGCCGTGTCCCGCCAGTACTGCAGGCGGGCCGCCGCGGACGATGCCCGGTCCAGGTTGCCCCAGGTCTGCAAGATGAGCTCATCGCAGAGTTCCATGAATTCGAGGAACACCGCCGTGTCAGAGGCATCGGTGTCAGCGGCATCAAGGCTGGCGGGCAGGGAGAGTTCCTCGATGAGGTACGACGGCGTAGTCACCGGGACAGCCTAACCGGCAAGTCCGGCGGCACCAAGGGTCCCGGATGCCAAGCGCCGCGCACGCCACGGGGTCCCGGCGCAGGACGGCAAAAGGCCGCCCCGCAGTTGCGGGACGGCCTTTTGCTGGAACCGGCGACGTCAGCGACGCCGCAGTTCCGTGGATCCGGTGATCCGGTGATCCGGTGAGGACTAGACCTCGGTCAGGACCTTGGTGACGTTGGGGTCAACCGAGATGCCCGGGCCGAACGTGGTGGCCACGGTGGCCTTCTGGATGTAGCGGCCCTTGGAAGCGGACGGCTTGAGGCGGAGGACCTCTTCCAGTGCGGCTGCGTAGTTCTCGGCCAGCTTGATGGCGTCGAACGAAACCTTGCCGATGATGAAGTGCAGGTTCGAGTGCTTGTCGACGCGGAAGTCGATCTTGCCGCCCTTGATGTCGTTGACGGCCTTGGCGACGTCAGCGGTCACGGTGCCGGTCTTCGGGTTCGGCATCAGGTTACGCGGACCCAGGACCTTACCGAGGCGGCCAACCTTGCCCATGAGGTCAGGGGTGGCGACGGCGGCGTCGAAGTCGGTCCAGCCGCCGGCGATCTTTTCGATCAGGTCATCGGAACCAACGAAGTCGGCGCCGGCCGCGATTGCAGCCTCAGCCTTGTCGCCCGTTGCGAAGACGAGGACGCGGGCGACCTTACCGGTGCCGTGCGGCAGGTTGACGGTGCCGCGGACCATCTGGTCGGCCTTACGCGGGTCAACGCCGAGGCGGAAAGCGACCTCAACGGTGGCGTCGAACTTGGACGGGTTGGTGTCCTTGGCGAGCGTCACTGCCTCGAACGGCGCGTAGAACTTCTCCGCGTCGATCTTGGCCGCGGCTGCCTCATATGCTTTGCTGCGCTTTGCCATGCTGCTTATTTCTCCTTGTGCAGTTGTGGTCTGCGGACCGCGCTGGGCCCTGCCACAGGCGGCATTCCGGCTGGTGTATCCGTTCCGGAATTCCGCTTTTCATTGTTTAGGTGGTGCCGGCTGGCCGGCGATGCTGACGGCGTCGTGACCGGTTTCCCGATCCCGGCGCATCAGCGGTGGGGAATTAACCCTCGACGGTGATACCCATGGAGCGGGCGGTGCCGGCGATGATCTTCGCTGCGCCTTCGAGGCTGGTGGCGTTGAGGTCTTCCATCTTGGTGGTGGCGATCTCGTTAACCTGGGCCTGGGTCAGCTTGGCAACCTTGACGGTGTGCGGGGTAGCCGAACCCTTGGCGACGCCTGCAGCCTTTTTGATGAGCTCTGCAGCCGGCGGGGTCTTGGTGATGAACGTGAAGGAACGGTCCTCGTAGACCGTGATTTCCACGGGGATAACGTTGCCGCGCTGGGCTTCCGTCGCAGCGTTGTACGCCTTGCAGAATTCCATGATGTTGACACCGTGCTGGCCGAGCGCAGGACCGATCGGCGGGGCCGGGTTAGCGGCACCTGCCTGGATCTGCAGCTTGATGAGGCCGGTGACCTTCTTCTTGGGAGCCAATGTAGGTCCTTCTCTCAAATACGTCCTGGGGCACAGGAGCGTGCCTCAGGTTGGTGGCCGCCATGGCAAGGCGGCCGGCCGCTCCGTGGCTGCTAAGCGGGCAGCCCGGGGCGAATTCTTAGGGAACAGCTAGATCTTGCTGACCTGGTTGAACGCCAGGGTGACCGGAGTCTCGCGCTCGAAGATGGACACCAGCACCACGAGGGTCTGGGAATCGATCTTGATTTCGGAGATCGTGGCGGGGAGGGTCTCGAACGGGCCTTCCTTGACGATGACCGACTCGCCAACCTCGAAGTCGACGTCGACCTGTGCGGCGGCGTGCTTGACCGGCTTGCCCTTCTCGGCCTGCTCTTCTTCGAAGACCGGCGCGAGCATGGAGAAGACCTCATCGAGGCGGAGCGGGACCGGGTTGTGGGCGTTGCCCACGAAGCCGGTGACACCGGGGGTGTGACGGACGGCGCCCCAGGAAGCGTCGGTCAGGTCCATGCGGACCAGGACATAACCGGGGATGCGGACACGGTTGATGACCTTGCGCTGGGCGTTCTTGATCTCAACGACTTCCTCCATCGGAACCTGGATTTCGAAGATGTAATCTTCCATGTCCAGGGTCTGGATGCGGGTCTCAAGGTTGGCCTTGACGCGGTTCTCGTAGCCTGCGTAGGAGTGAATGACGTACCAGTCACCCTCCTGGCGGCGCAGCTTGGCTTTGAACTCGTCCGCGGGGTCGACGTCGGCCTTGGCGGCCGCCGCTGCCAGCACGTCGGCGTCAGCCTCATCAGCGTCGGCGTCGGCGTCATCAGCGTCGGCGTCGTCTGCCGCTTCTTCTTCCGTGGCTACAGCCTCGTCAGTGACGTCGGATTCGGGCGCAGCAGACACAGCCTCGGACTCTTCCGCGGCTTCCACCGCGGCGTCCTGGCTCTTATCCAGCTCAGTCTCAGTTACCTCGAGCTCCTGCTCAGACACTTGGTCTCCTGCTTCCTCATTGCCTAACATGCCTATTTAAATGACTCAATTCCGCACACCCCGCGGAACCTCCGGTTTCCCGGGGCCTCCACGCAGTCTGCGGACCGGTCGCCTTAGCTGTCCGTGGGGCCGCTGCCGCCGAAGACCCAGCTGACCGCGGTCCCAAAGGCCAGGTCCAGCAAGGTGACGATCACCATCATGATGGTCACGAACACCAGTACCACGAGTGTGTAGTTGATCAGTTCTTTACGGGTCGGTGCGACGACCTTCTTCAGTTCGCCAATGACCTGGCGGATGAAGATCGCGATACGAGCGAAGAAGCCGGGCTTGGCGGCATTCTTGGCGGGGCGGCCTTTGGAGCTGCTGGCAGCTGTTTCGGTCACCTGGTCCTCACTCATCCTCGCAATGATCGGATACCCGGCTCTGAACTGAACCATGGTTGCTGCGCTGGTTCCGGATAATCCGGAACAGCATGCGCAGGGCAGACAGGACTCGAACCTGCAACCTGCGGTTTTGGAGACCGCTGCGCTACCAATTGCGCCACTACCCTTCGGGGAGAAAAACCGCTCCGGCCGATGCGTCCCACAGGCTTCCCTGAGGCGCAGGCCATCATCGTGTTTTCAACACCGGAGAACCAGTCTACGCAACAACTGCGCCTACGTCGAACCGGCCCTCTTCCGGACCCCTGCGTGCCTGCGAAAACCAACTGACAGCCGTCAGTCACATTCGGGTTCGGGCACCCCGGGGGATCCGCTGAACAGCATAGAGTAGATTTCGTCGAATCCCATATCCAGCCTTCCAGCTGCAAGCGAAGAACGGACCCGCCCATGTCTGCTGCCCGCATTTCCCAGCGCATTTCCGCCATAGCCGAATCCGCCACTCTGGCCGTCGATGCCAAGGCGAAGGCGCTGAAGGCAGCCGGCCGTCCGGTCATTGGCTTCGGTGCCGGGGAACCCGACTTCCCGACCCCCGGCTACATTGTGCAGGCCGCCATCGAGGCCGCCAGCCAGCCGAAATACCACCGCTACTCCCCCGCCGGCGGGCTCCCCGAACTGAAGCAGGCCATCGCGGACAAGACCTTCCGGGATTCCGGCTACCAGGCGGCGGCGTCCCAGGTGCTGGTGACCAACGGCGGCAAGCAGGCCGTCTACAACACCTTCGCCACCCTGCTGGATCCGGGCGACGAGGTCATTGTTCCGACCCCGTTTTGGACCACGTACCCGGAGGCCATCCGGCTGGCCGGCGGCGTGCCGGTGGAGGTCTTCGCTGGCCCGGAGCAGGGCTACCTGGTCACCGTGGACCAGCTGGAAGCGGCCCTCACCGAGCGCACCAAGATCCTGCTCTTCGTCTCCCCTTCCAACCCCACCGGCGCCGTGTACTCGCCGGAGCAGGTCAAGGAGATCGGCCAGTGGGCAGCGTCCAAGGGCCTGTGGGTTGTCACCGACGAGATCTACGAACACCTGACCTACGACGGCGTGCCGTTCACCTCGATCGCCACCGCGGTGCCCGAGCTCGGCGACAAGGTGGTCATCCTCAACGGCGTCGCGAAGACCTATGCCATGACCGGCTGGCGCGTGGGCTGGATGATCGGGCCCGCGGACGTCATCAAGGCCGCCACCAACCTGCAGTCGCACGCGACGTCGAACGTCTCCAACATCCCCCAGGTCGCCGCCCTCGCTGCTGTGTCCGGGCCGCTGACCGCCGTCGATGAGATGAAGGTGGCATTCGACCGCCGCCGCAAGGCGATCGTCGCGGGTCTGAACGCGATTGACGGCGTTGACTGCCCGACGCCGAAGGGCGCGTTCTACGTGTACGCGGACGTCCGCGCGCTGCTGGGCAAGGAGTTCCCGTCTGCGAACGGCCCGGTGCGGCCGGCCACCTCTGCCGAACTCGCGGCGCTGATCCTGGACGAGGTCGAGGTGGCTGTGGTTCCCGGCGAGGCGTTCGGCCCGTCCGGCTACCTGCGCCTGTCCTATGCACTCGGCGACGACGACCTGGCCACGGGCGTTGCCCGCCTGCAGGACTTCCTCGGCAAGGCGAAGTAGTAACCTACCAAACGCTCCCGCAGGTCCTGCACCATTCCTACTGACGCTCCCGCAGGTCCTGCAGCATACATACCCGACGCTCCCGTAGAACCCGACGAGCGCCCGCCGCGTTACCGCACCACCTGCGGAAGCGTCGGGCCTAAAAGCGCCGGACGTGCGGGAGCGTCCGGGTTTTAGGCGCCGGACGTGCGGGAGCGTTGGTCGTTAAAGCAGGCGGCGCTCCGCGGCCCAGCGGGTCAGTTCGTGGCGGCTGGAGAGCTGGAGCTTGCGCAGCACGGCCGAGACGTGGGTTTCAACGGTCTTGATCGAGATGAACAGTTCTTTGGCTACCTCCTTGTAGCTGTAGCCGCGGGCGATAAGGCGCATCACCTCGAGTTCCCGCGCCGAGAGCTTGTCGAGCTCGTCGTCGGCGATGTCCGCGGGGGCCGTGCCGAACGCGTCCAGGACGAAGCCCGCCAGCCGGGGTGAGAAGACGGCGTCGCCGCCGGCCACGCGGCGGACGGCGCCGCTGATCTCCGCGCCGGAAATGGTCTTGGTGACATAGCCGCGCGCGCCGGCACGGATCACTGACACCACATCTTCCGCCGCGTCGGAGACGCTCAGCGCCAGGAACCGCGTGGTGCCCAGCAGGGGCGCCGAGCCGGCCAGGACCTCGCGTCCGCCGCCACCCCGGCCGCCGGGAAGATGGACGTCAAGGAGCACGACGTCGGGGCGCTGGACTGCGATGACGGCGATTGCCTCCTCCACCGTTTCGGCCTCCCCCGCGACGACGATGTCCGGGTCCAGGTCCGCCTTCAACCCGGAGCGGAAGATGGCGTGGTCGTCCACGATCACCACGCGAATGGGTGCGGGGTTTCCTTGCACAGGGTTTCCTGACGTTGGGCTGGTCACGGTTTGGCCTCTCCGTTGGCGTTGTTGGCGGCGGCCGCGGAAGTTCCGGCAGAGGCGGCGGCGACGGGCAGCCGGAGCCGCACTTCGGTGCCGTCCGGGCTGCTGGTGATCGCGGCGGTGCCGCCGTGGCGGTTCATCCGGCCGATGATCGATTCCCTGACGCCGAGCCGGTCCGGGGGAACGGAATCCGGATCGAAGCCCGGGCCCCGGTCCTTGACGAAAACTTCCGCGGCGGCGTCGGTGACTTCCAGGTACACGGACACGGCGCCGCCGCCGTGCCGGGCGGCGTTCAGCATTGCCTCTCGGGATGCCTGGACGAGGGCCTCGTGGCGTTGGGTCATGGCGCAGTCCCCCACGCTGACCACCTCGACGGCGTTCCCCAGGGCGTCCTCGACCTCGGCTGCGGCGGCCTTGATGCCGTCGGACAGCTGGCCGGATTCCCTGTCGGAGTCCCGGTACAGCCAGCCACGCAGCTCGCGCTCCTGCGCGCGGGCCAGCCTGATGACATCGTGCTCGTTGCCGGCCCGGCGTTGGATCAGGGCGAGGGTCTGCAGCACGGAGTCATGGAGGTGGGCGGCGATCTCGGCACGCTCGGTGGCGCGAACCCGCCCCGCGCGCTCGGTTTCCAGGTCGCGCCAGAACTTCAGCCCCCATGGCAGGAGCACCAGGGCCACGCCGCCGAGCACGGCCACCGAGGCCAGGAGGGCGAGCCAGGTCTGTTCCCAGGACCCCGAGCCGGACACCATGACCAGCACCCCGGCCACGACGAGGGCGAGCCCGGCCGCGAGGCGGGCCCAGCCGCCGGCCTGGTTCGCTTTGGTCTTGTCCACGAGCCCCGCCCGGCGGGTCTCGTCCAGTTGCATCCAGGCGATCGCGGCGCCGCCCAGGATCGCCGCGACCGGGATCAGGGTACCCAGCGGCACGTCAACCCCCAGGAGCCGGGCGATCAGGATCCCGGCGGCCAGCAACAGGCCCGCGCCCAGCAGGATCTCCTTGCCGAACGGCATGCCGGAAACTTTGGACCGCCAGGACCCCGGCGCCGCCGTCGTTGGCGTTCCACTGGTTCCGGAGGCTCCCGGCATGCCGGGGGCGTCGGGCAGGTTTGCGACGCCCGGTGTGTCCGGGAAGCTCACTGCCGGAGCGATGGGCGACGCCGGGCGGCGGGCGTTGCGCCGGGCGCTTTCATCCGCCGTGGGGACCATGATCCAAAGCCAGGCGTAGAAGGCCACCCCGGCCCCGCCGGCGAGCGCAGCCACTGCCATGCCGATCCTGACCATGCGCACCGGCCAGCCCAGGTGGGTGGCGAGGCCCGCGCACACGCCGGCAATCACGCGGTCGCTGCTGCGGACCAGCGGCGGGCGGGCGGGCGCGGTTGTCATGCCTCAATCCAAGCACGGATCGGGGTTTCCCGGACGCGTTTGAGGGCCCAACCGGGGGCCACTCAGGGACCGTTCAGGGTGTTCCCCAGTAGAGGCCGGCGCCGGGAACGGGAAGGATCGAAGTATGAACCCGCACACCCCGCACCCCGATGAGGGCCCGGCCTCCGCAGACCGGCCGGCCACGGATCTATCCCGCCCCGAACTTCCAGAATCGGACCTTCCAGAACCGGAACTTCCAGAACCAGAACGACCTGGCACGGACCTTCCGCACACGGAACGTCCCGACCCCGATCTTCCAGGCACGGGCCAGCCCGCTCCGGCCTTCTCCGGGCCGGGCGGCGCGCCGCCGGAGCCGCCGCGGCTTTACCCGCCCGGCGATCCGAATGGGCCGTTGCCCGGCCGGCAAACCCAGAATTTCTTCGACTGGATCCGCAGCCAGGGCATTTACCGCGGACGCGACCGCTGGATCGGCGGCGTGGCCAGCGGCATAGCCCACCGGCTCGGCGTCGATCCGCTGATTATCCGCGGCGTCCTGATCGTCCTGACCGTCTTCGCCGGAATTGGCGTTCTCGCCTACGGCCTGGCCTGGGCGTTGCTGCCCGAACCCGACGGCCGCATTCACGTCCAGGAGGCCGCCGCAGGGCGGTGGACGGCCGGCATGACCGGCGCGCTCATCACCTCGGTCATTGGTTTCCCCAGCCTGGGCACCGGGGTCTGGGGCTGGGACCGCTTCGGCTTCGGCGCCTTCGTCTGGACCGTCTTCTGGGTGGGCGGGGCCATCTACCTCGTCTACTACCTGACCCAACGCAACAAGATCCGGGACGGGGCCACTGCCATGCCGTCGCGTTACGACTCCGGCAGCCCGGCCGGCGCCGCGGCTTTTGCGGCTAGCCCCCGCACCGCCGCCGGGCCGCCATCGGCAGGCAGCTTCCCGCAGGGCAGCGGCCGGACATATGGCGACCTGGCTGACAGCTCTCGAGTCACCGGCACCGGTCCGGACTGGGGTCCGCCCCCGCCGTCGGGACCCATTGCGTCCGGCCCTGTTCCCCCAGACGGCTACGGACCGGGGTCCGGTGCCACACCGCCCGCACCGGCCGCGCGCAACCTTGGCCCGGGCGCTCCGGCGGTCGCCATCACCGTCGGCTCCGCCCTCCTGGTGGGCGGGGGCATCAAGGCCCTCGACGCCGCCAACGTGATCGATCTCGGCGATGCCGGCAACGCGCTGGTCTGGGCCTTCGGCGCGGCCATCCTGGGCCTCGGGATCCTGTTTGCAGGCCTGCGGGGCCGGACCTCCGGGATCCTGGGCTTCTTCGCAGTCGTGGCCCTGCTGATCGGCGCCATTTTCAGCGTGGTCCCGCACGGGGACCGGTTCCGCTTCCAGAACGCCGACTGGGCTCCGGCGAGCATTCAGCAGGCCCAAGGCGGCTTCGAGATCACCGGCGGCGCCGGAACCGTGGACCTGACCAAGCTGGCGCTGAATCCGCCCCTGGGCTCCGACGTCGTAGTTCCGATCGACGCGACGGCCAGCAACCTCACCGTCGTCATCCCCGCCACCGTTCCGGTGCACATCCAGGCGGACATGACCATGGGCAACCTCCACGACGGCAACCAGGACCGCGGCGGCATGACGACGCAGCAAAGCGACTACAACACCGCAAAACCGGGCGCCCGGCTGGTCCTGGAGATCTCCGGCACCGTCAGCAACGTGACCATCAAGGAAGGCAACTGACATGAGCAGCTATGACGACTCGCCGCTGGCCGACGCCGGGCACGACCCCGAAGCGGGTTCGCCCGCCCGGGTGGGCACAGTGGTCTGGGGACTGACAGTGGTGGCATTGGCCGCACTGATCATCATTTCCCGGCTCGGCCTCGTGGCCCTCAACGGCACCTATGTGCTGATCGGCCTGATGATCGGGGCAGGGGGCGCCCTGGTCGTGGGCGGCCTGGTCTCGGCGCGCAGGCGTGACAATAAGTCAACTACAGGGAAGTCTTGACCCATGGATAAATTCTTCGACACCATCCGGGGCCTCGGCCTGAAACGTGGTCCGCAGCGCTGGGTTGGCGGCGTTTGCGGCGGGGTTGCCGCCAAACTGAACGTTGATGTGGCCTATGTCCGGATCGCCTACCTCCTCCTGAGCCTGCTCCCTGGCCCGGCGTTCGTGGTCTACCTCGCGGCCTGGCTCCTCCTCCCGGACCAGCGCAACGCAATCGTCCTCCAAAGCTTCCTCTCGAAGCGTTCCTCCCGGCCCTGACATCCGTCACCGGCCGTCCAATCACAGGCCGGCCACTCACAGGCCGGCCCGGCCCGGCGGCAACCTGCCCCGGTAGCTGCCCCGCACCACGAAAAGGTGCCCCCGC
>NZ_KI914922.1:34432-36761 GCF_000520575.1 Arthrobacter sp. I3 | reverse complement strand
TGTAACCGTTTGTGTCCTGCCCCACACCCGCCACTAGACTCTAGGGTGAGCTCAGCGTGGCGCTCTGCCTGTACCCCTTCAAACCAGGATTTGAGCCAAGACATGAAAATTGGAATCCTCACCAGCGGCGGAGACTGCCCCGGCCTGAACGCCGTCATCCGTGGCGCCGTCCTCAAAGGAATCGCGGTCCACGGCCAGCAGTTCGTAGGATTCAAGGATGGCTGGCGCGGGGTTGTCGAGGGCGACATCGTGGAAATTCCCCGCACCATGGTCCGCGGCATCGCCAAGCAGGGCGGCACCATCCTGGGCACGTCCCGCACCAACCCGTTTGAGAACGGCGGCGGTCCCGAGGTCATCAAAGCCAACATGGACCGGCTCGGGATCGACGCCATCATCGCCATCGGCGGCGAAGGCACCCTGGCCGCCGCAAAGCGGCTCACCGACGCCGGCCTCAAAATCGTGGGCGTGCCCAAGACGGTCGACAACGACCTCGACGCCACGGACTACACCTTCGGCTTCGACACGGCCGTGGAAATCGCCACCGAGGCAATCGACCGGCTGCGCACCACCGGAGAGTCCCACCACCGCTGCATGATTGCCGAAGTCATGGGACGGCATGTGGGCTGGATCGCCTTGCACGCCGGCATGGCCTCGGGCGCCCACGCCATCCTGATCCCGGAGCAGAAGGCCTCCATGGAACAGATCGCCGAGTGGGTCGTCTCCGCCCACGACCGTGGCCGCGCCCCGCTGCTCGTCGTCGCCGAGGGGTTTGTGCCCGAAGGCCAGGAGTCCCCGCATTCGGAGCGCGGCCTCGACACCTTTGGCCGGCCCCGCCTCGGCGGCATCGCCGAAATGCTTGCCCCCGAACTGGAGGCACGCACCGGCATCGAGACCCGCGCGACGGTCCTTGGCCACATCCAGCGCGGTGGCGTCCCGACGGCGTTCGACCGGGTCCTGGCCACCCGCCTGGGCATGGCCGCCATCGATTCGGTAGTGGAAAAGCGCTGGGGCACCATGGTGTCGCTGCACGGCACGGATATTGTGCACGTCGGTTTCGACGCCGCACTCGGCAACCTCAAGTCCGTACCGCAGAGCCGCTACGACGAGGCCGCAGTCCTCTTCGGCTAAGCGGGACACCGGTAGGGTCCGGCTCGGCGCGGCCCGCAGGGAAGAGCCGGGCGGGCAGCGCCGCAGCCAGGCAGGGGGCAACCGGACGCCCGGCCGCGGTGGGTAGGGTTGATTCATGACTCTTGAGCCCGGTTCCGCAGAAATTGTCCAGCTCGCATGGGCGCGCCGCCTGGGGTTCGACGACGGCGCCTTCGCGGCTGCCGCCGGCGTGAGGCTCACCCGGGCGGATGAGACAGCCCGGTCCCTGCAGTTCGTCCGCCTGTTCGGCAACTCCGCCCTGGTGGGCCCGCAGTGGGCGCTGGACGCCGCCGAGGGTCTCTCGGACGAGGAACTGGCCCAGCACGTGACGCTGCTGACCATCACCCGCGGGCACGGCGGCCACGGGCTCGGCGCCGCGGCACTCTTCTTCGCCGACGACCTCCCCCTGCAGCAGCCTGCCGGGGAGCTGACGGTCTCGCACGGGAACCCGGAAGCGATCGAACTGGAGACGTTCTGCCCGCCCGACGACGTCAACGAGGTGGGCCTCGCCGACCTGGAACACCGCTTCACCGTCCTGCATCTGGAAGACGGGCGGCGGACGCCGGTGGCCTGCGGGGCGTATGCGGAATGGGAAGGGCTCCTGGCCCATATGGGCGTGCTGGTCTCGCCCGAATGGCGGCGCCACGGTCTGGGCAAGCTGGCCGCCTCGGTAGCCGCCCACGAGGCCCTCGCCGCCGGGCTGACGCTGCAGTGGCGTTCAGAAGTCAGCAACAAGGGGTCGCTGGCGCTGGCCCGGAGCCTGGGATTTTCTGCGGGCGGCATCCAGACCAGCGTTCTGCTGGGCTGATCCGGATGCCGCCAGGCTAGCCGCGCTCCGCTGCGGCCCTGTCCGCGTCGGCTTCGTCCGCGGCTGCGGCAGCATCTGGTTCGCCCCAGCCCTGGACCGGCTTGGGCTTGGCGAAGAACAGCGCCACGGCAGCACCGAGCAGAATGACCGCCGCCGGCAGCAGGATGGATTGGCCCATCGCCGTCGAGAACCCCTCATGAAGTTCCGCCGGCAAGGCCCCGCCGAAGCCCATCGGGCTGGCGTCTGCGCCTGCTCCGGGCCGGGCGGGGAGCTCGGCCGCAAGCCGCGACTGGATCAGGACGGCGATGGCGGCGCTGCCGAGTACGGCGCCGATCTGGCGGGTCGTGTTGTAGACGCCTGAGCCGGCTCCCGCCT
>NZ_KI914922.1:30529-34332 GCF_000520575.1 Arthrobacter sp. I3 | reverse complement strand
CTCCCGCCTGCCGCGGCGGCAGGTTGCGTGTGACGGTGGAACTCAACGGCGCCCAGATGCCTGCATTGGCGAAGCCCAGCACTGCGCTCGGCAGGAGGAACAGCCAGATGGGGGTGTCCGGGTGCATGAGCAGGGCATTCCAGAACAGCGCCACGGACATCAGGACCAGGCCGGTCGCGGTGATGAATTTCGGGTTGACCTTGTCGATGATCCGGCCGACGACGGGGGCGAGGCCGCCCGAGATCAGCGCCATCGGCACCATCATGAGCGCCGACTGGGTCGGGGTCAGTCCGCGGACGATCTGGTAGTAGAAAATCAGCGGCAGGCTGAACGCGGTGACGGTGAAGCCCACCGTGGTGATCGCAATGTTGGCGAGCGAGAAGTTCCGGTCCTTGAAAAGTGACAGGGGCAGCAGCGGTTCACCCGTGTTGAACTTCTGCCACAGGACGAAGACCACCAGCACGGCGATGCCGCTGATGATCAGGCCCCAGACGGTGATGGGGCCGGCGATGGTGCCCCAGTCGTAAGTCGCGCCCTCCTGGATGCCGAAGACCAGGAGGAACAGGCCGAGTGCGCTGAGCAGCACGCCGGGAATATCGAACTTGTGCGGGTGGGTGGTCAGCGAGGGCACGAAACGCTGGGCGAGGATGAAGCCGACAATCCCGACGGGAACGTTGATGAAGAAGATCCATTCCCAGCCGAGGCCGTCCACCAGCACGCCGCCGAGGATCGGGCCAACCAGCGTGGCGACGCCGGCCGTGGCACCCCAGATGCCCATGGCCGCTCCGCGGCGGTCCGGGGGGAAGATCCGGGTAATGACGGCCATGGTCTGCGGCGTCATCATGGCCGCGCCGAGTCCCTGGACCACACGGGCCGCGATGAGGATCTCGACGCTGCCGGAGAGGCCGCACCACAGCGATGCCACAGTGAAGACGACGAGTCCGGAGAGGTAGAGCTTCTTCGGACCGAAACGGTCCCCGAGCCGGCCCGTGATCAGCAGCGGCACGGCATAGGCGAGCAGGTAGGCGCTGGTGACCCAGATCACTGAGTTAATGTCAGTGTTGAGGCCCTCCATAATGCTGGGGTTGGCCACCGAGACGATGGTGGTGTCGATCAGGATCATGAAGAAGCCGATCACCAGGGACCAGAGTGCCGGCCATGGCCGGGCTACGTTTTCCATGCGGTTCCTTAGGGGCTGGTGTGAAACGGTGGATGGGCTGTGTGTGTGGGGGCGGCCGGGTCCCGGCCGCGGTCCTGCGCGGAGTTCACCACGGCAGTTCGCCGGAGCGGAGCTGGTCCTGAAGGCTGCGGATCCAGGCGATTTCGGCGCGAAGCGTGCTCAGCTGGAACTGGACATCGATCCAGTACTTGCGCTCCACGCCCTTCTTCGCGAGCAGTTCCTCGCCGGAGACCAGGAAGCCGAGCTGTTCCTCCAACGCCTGAAGACGCCGGTCGAGGAGTTCCACGACGACGCCGGCGGGCAGGTTGTAGGCCTCGGAGATGGCCAGCGGGAAGGCCGGGTATTCGTTGACCGGGGCGGCGAGCATGTCCTGCAGCCACGTCGTGAACGCTTCGCGGCCGGCACCCGAGATCGTGTAGGTGGTGCGCTCCGGACGGTTGCCTCCCCGGTCCGTTCCCGTGGCTGTGACCAGCCCCCGATCCTCGAGCCGCCCGACGGCGTGATAAAGCGTTCCTGGCCGCACTTTGACCAGCCGGTCCTCGTGCCGTGCGATTAGGAGCTGGTACATCTCGTAGGGATGCATCGGTTCTTCCACGAGCAGGGAAAGTGCGGCGACACCCAGGGGTGTCAATGCTGTTGCCCGGGCCATGGTGCAGTCCTTCTCGGTTTAGCAGTGTTCTCTTCGGCCTAAAAGGCAGTTACTCCACTAAAGATTATTCCACGTGGAGTATTTGAGGGCAATCATCACCAACCCGGGCCGGCCGCGCCCCGGCCCCAGGCGCGATTGGTCAGCCGAGGAGGGCCAGGATGTCCGTCCGGGCGAACATCTGCGCAGCGGCCCGCGCGGTGGGGGTGCCGGCGTCCGGGTCGGCCCCGGCGTCCAGCAGTTCCCGGGCCACGTCCGTGTAGCCCTTGAAGACAGCACCGGCCAGCGGGGTCTGGCCGCGGTCGTTCGGCGTGTTGGCGTCGCCGCCGTGGTCCAGGATCAGCCGGACAGTGCCGGCGTGGCCGTGGTACGCCGCCAGCATCACCAGCGAGTCGCCGGAGGAGGTGGTCAGCGTGGCCGGGGCGCCGGCGGCCAGGTAGCTGCCCAGCAGCGCGGAGTTGCCCTCGCGGGCGGCGTCGAAGAGCGCGTGCGCCAGCGCGAGTGTCTCGTCGTCGGGCGCGGCGCCCGGCTCGTTCACTTTGGACTCGCCGCTCATCGGGTGCCCCGCAGGAAGCCGGTCTGGCGGCCTACCACCTGGCCGGCGTCGGGGGCCACAATGACTTCCTGGGCCGCGGAGTACGGCTCGTCCCCGTCCACGACGGTCAGGACCTCGTCCGGGGCGACGGAGCGTTTGATCACGGCCAGGGCGACTGGGCCCATCTCGTAGTGCTGCGCCACGGAGGTCACGGCGCCCACCTTGCGTTCGCCCGCACGCACCTCGCTGCCGGCCGCGGGCAGGGTGTGCTGGGAACCGTCGAGCTGTAGGAACACGAGACGGCGCGGCGGGTGGCCCAGGTTGTGGACTCGCGCGATCGTCTCCTGGCCCTTGTAGCAGCCCTTGGCCAGGTGCACGGCAGTGCGGAGGAGGTCGAGCTCATGCGGGATGGTCTTGTCGTCCGTTTCCGCGCCCCAGCGGGGCCGCCACGCCGCAATCCGCAGCGCTTCGGACGCCATGGTGCCGGCGAGGGCACGGTCGCCCACGGTCGCGACCAGCTCGTCCGCGGGGACCAGGTACTCAAACCAGGGCCGTTCCAGTCCTGGATGGGCGTCCTCGCCCACCACAGCGTAGGAGTAGCCGCCGGCGCCGACGTGCGGCCACGGGTCTTGCCAGGCCTGCAGCGCCTCCCATTCCGGGATGCGGTGTGTGGAGCCGAGTACGGCCCAGTCGGCGGAGACGTCCGCGATTTCGACCCGGAGCATGAACTTCATCTTGTTGAGCCATTCGGCGAGCGGGGCCGCCTCGGCTGCCTCGACGATCAGCCAGGTCGTGGCGCCGTCGTCCACCACCCTGGCGTCGAATTCGATCCGGCCCTGCACGCTCAGCAACAGCAGTTCGGTGGACTGGCCAGGGGCCAGCGAAGTGAGCTGCTGGGAGGACAGCGTGTTGAGCCAGCTCAGGCGGTCCGGCCCGCTGACCGTCACCACACCGCGGTGTGAGAGATCGACGACGGCGGTGCCGGCGGCCAGCGCCCGCTGCTCCCGGAGCGGCTCGCCGTAGTGGGCGGCGACGCCAGCATCGGCGCCGCCGGCCTCAACCGCGGCCGGGCGCGACAACAGGGGGCTTTTGATAGTCATATTGAAAGGAACGTCCTTAGCTCTGTGCGTATTCCGGCACCGGCAGGTTCCGGCCCCGGCAGGGACAATCTGGCTCCGCCGGACTGTGGGGCAGGCCGGTCCTAGCGGTATTCCGGATTTTCAAAGTCGAAACGGGTGCCCGCTTTCCAGGCATCGGGCAGGTTTCCGTAGGCGGGAATGCCGCCCGCATCCTTGAGCATGCGCGCCAGGTGCAGCATATTCCAGGTCATGAAGGTGGTGTTGCGGTTGGTGAAATCGCTCTCCGGCCCCCCGGACCCCTGGTCAAGGTAGCTCGGTCCCGGCCCGACGGGACCGATCCAGCCGGCGTCGGCCTGCGGCGGG
>NZ_KI914922.1:28482-30429 GCF_000520575.1 Arthrobacter sp. I3 | reverse complement strand
GGGATGGTGAAGCCGACGTGCTGGAGGCTGTACAGGACGTTCATGGCGCAATGCTTGATGCCGTCCTCATTGCCGGTGATGAGGCAGCCGCCCACCTTCGGATAGTAGGCCCACTGGCCCTTCGCGTTCAGCTGCCCGGAGTGGGCGTAGAGGCGCTCGATGAGCTTCTTGGTCTGCGAGGAGTTGTCCCCCAGCCAGATGGGCCCCGCGACGACGACGATGTCCGCTTCCTGGACGGCCGGGTAGAGTTCCGGCCACTCATCGGTGGCCCAGCCGTGTTCGCGCATGTCCGGGTAGACCCCGCTGGCGATGTCGTGGTCCACCGTGCGGATCACGCGGGTGGTGACGCCCTGCTTCTCCATGATCCGGCGGCTGACTTCGATCAGGCCCTGGGTGTTGGACACGTCCGGGGACTTCTTGAGCGTGCCGTTGAAGAACACGGCCTTGAGGTCGGCGTAGCTGGCGCTGCCGGGTGCTGTGCTGCCGGCTGAGCTGGTGATTGTGTCGTTCACGGTATTTCTCCTGGGTCGATGGTGACAACGGAAAAATCAGTGAGACCGCGTAATTAGCCTACTTTGGCGAGGATGGCCGATGCGTGGGCCTCCAGGCCGCCGCCCGCCGTCGAATTCTTGCCGGTCGCCACGTCCCAGCGCCACAGCAGGTTTCCTTCCACCAGCCCGAAGATCCGGGTGGCCGCCGTGTACTCCTTGGAGTGGCTGCCGCGCATCACCATGTCGGTGCTGAGCTGGATCTGGGGGCCCTTGATCTGGCCGTAGTACAGCTCCGAGATCCCGCCGGGGTGGGCGATGGAGACCGAGATGTCGAAGCCGCCGTCGCTGTTGCGCATGGCCTCCACCTCGTCGGCGCTCTTGAGCACCGGGACGATGTCCGCCGGGATCAGGCCGGGGCCGCCGTCCTCCTCGCGCTGCTTACGCTCCAGCGCCCAGAAGCCGGTCTCGACGGTGAGGGGACGCAGTTTGGTGCCCTCGTCGTCGGTCAGCCAGCTCTCGGCACGGTACTGCAGGTACGGCAGGCCGTTGTGCGTAAACGAGACGTGTTGCAGGAAGTGCTCGGAGTCCTCGTCTCCAGCCCCCAGCCGGCCGCTGCCCTCCCACTCACCAATGAGCCAGGACAGCGGAACGATTTCGGGGGTCAGATCAGTAGGGATTTCAATCGGCACAGCATCTACCTCTGGAAGCTACGGGGTCTGGAACGTCTTACTTCTGGCCTTTGAAGAGGCGGTACACGACAAAGCCGGCAAACCACGCCATGGACAGGCTGGCCACGCCAAGCAGGACAAGGAAAAAGATCTCATATGCAAGTACGGACATGATGCCATCCTAACGCTTAGTAGATGAGTAGTTTGTCTATGAAGTAGGCCAGCGATCCGACAGCAGAAACCGGCCCGAGCCCCATGCCCACGGCCGCCAAAACATTCAGGCGCTCACCGTTGAGGATGACGAGGCGGCGGAAACTCACCAGCACCGCCCCCACGACGACGCCGACGAGGGCCGCCGGCAGCACGGCAATGTCGGAGAACACCAGGCCGGCGAGCGGCCCGGCAAGGCCGGCGCTCACGATGCCCAGCGGCGCCACGATCCGGTCCGGCCAGCGGATCAGCCCCGCCAGCAGCGCGATCGCCGAACTGATGGCCGCCACGAGGATCATTTCGCGGACCCCGTTGAAGCGCGAACTCGCAATCCAGCCGGCGCCGAGGCAGGAGAGCAGGACACCCGCGCACGAGCCCAGGGTGGATTCGAGGCGCTGGGCCTGGCCGGTGCCCCGGATCAGCTGCATGACGAAAATTGCCATGACCCCGACGGCCAAGAACGACGGCGTCCAGTCCAGGAAGCCCGGAGCCGGGAGATAGGTCGCAGCCACTGCCGACCCGACGCCGGGCAGGCCAATCAAGACCGCGAGCGTCTTCTTGGCGGGGATGCCGAGAAA
>NZ_KI914922.1:9831-28382 GCF_000520575.1 Arthrobacter sp. I3 | reverse complement strand
AAGTAGGGCCAGCCGATACCGATGCCGGCGGCGGCGAGAACCGCGACGGCCAGGAGGACCTCAGGCGAGGCATAGGCTCCGGCGACAATCGCCGCGAGACCGGCCAGGCCGATGATCCCGACGCTCCACGGCTTCACTGTCTGCTCGCCATCGGCAGACCCAGCATGGCCAGACCTTCGCTCACTGCGGACCCCAATTCGACTCGGCTCAATTTCGACGGGCCGCGGGCCCTGACGGTTCAATCCTGCCCTATGTGAACGGTATGTGTCGCAAAAGGAGGCGCCGGAGGTGACGGGACCATGGCCGGAATGGGGCCCTTAGGTATACTCAACATCAGCAACAAGACGCCCAACGATGCGCGGACACCCCTTGGAGGAACAATGTCGCACATCTTGCTATTGACGAACAGCACGGGAACATCCGTGGACGTCCTGCCTGCTCTGGAACTGCTGAACCACCGGGTGCATATCCTTCCGGCCGAGCCCACTGCCCTGCTCGAGACCGACCCCTGCGACATCGTCCTGCTCGATGCCCGCAAGGACCTGGTCGGCGCACGTTCCCTCACCCAGCTGCTCAAGGCCACCGGCCTCAGCGCCCCGTTGATGCTGATCCTCACCGAGGGCGGCATGGCCGCGGTCTCCTCGGCGTGGGCCGTGGACGACATCCTCCTGGAATCCGCGGGCCCGGCAGAAGTCGAGGCGAGGATCCGGCTCGGCGTCGCGCGCGCCGTTCCGGAGAAGGAGGACGTGCCGACCGAAATCCGGGCCGCCGGCGTCGTGATTGACGAGGCCAGCTACACCGCACGGGTCAACGGCGCCGCGCTCAACCTGACCTTCAAGGAATTTGAGCTGCTGAAATACCTGGCCCAGCACCCCGGCCGGGTGTTCACCCGCCAGCAGCTGCTGACCGAAGTCTGGGGCTACGACTACTACGGCGGCACGCGCACCGTGGATGTCCACGTCCGGCGGCTGCGGGCCAAGCTGGGCGCCGACCACGAGAACCTGATCAGCACCGTCCGCAACGTCGGCTACCGCCTGACCCTGGTCCGCCAGCCCGAGGACGAACTGACCGAGGCCTGAGCGCCACGGCCGCCACAACGCGGCGGCGCCGGTACGCAGGCACTGTACACAAGCACTGAACGCAGAAGGCCCCGGACTCTGGAATCCAGAGTCCGGGGCCTTCTTGGCGCACCAAACCATCGGCACAAACTTCTCAGTATCTAGCAGTACTTCTCAGTGGAGGACATACGGGTCGAACGTATCGAGGCCACCCCAGTGGTGGATCCCCCTCGCATCTGGCTCAACGCCGGACGAGATAACGACTATACGGGGCCGTCCGCAGTTCGACAAAATCGGCCGCTGACCCCCATGCACCCGATAGCCTTGCACCATGAGCCCTGCGCACCCGGAAAACTGGCCCGTACACACTGAAAAAGGAACCGTGGACGCCGCGCTGCTGCGGGACGTCGCCGCCCTTGTCGCCGCGGCGGAAGAGTCCGACGGCAATCCGCCGCTGTCCGAACAGACCCTTGTCACGTTGCGCGCCGGCGATACGGGCGAGCACTCGGTGCTTGCCCTGGCCCTCTATGCCCCTGACGACAAGTTGGATCCCGCGACGGCGCAGGACCTGGCCGGCGTCGCCGTCGTCATCGAGGAACCCGACGGCACCGGCATCCTTGAGGTCGCCGTCCATCCCAGCTACCGCAACCAGGGCGTGGGCGACCGCCTGCTGGGCGAACTGAAGACCGTCCGCGGCTTCGCCGGCCTGAAAGCCTGGTCCCACGGAAACCACGAGGCCGCGGCCGACCTCGCAGCCCGCTACGGCTACGGCGCCGTGCGTGAGCTGTGGAAGATGCGGTTGATGACGGCGGCAGCGGCCCTGCCGGAGGCGCACCTCCCGGACGGCGTACAGCTCCGCACCTTCGTGCCCGGCCGGGACGAGGACGGCTGGCTGGCCGCAAACAAGGCCGCATTCGCCCACCACCCGGAGCAAGGCAACATGACGCGGGCCGATCTGGACGCCCGGATGGCCGAACCGTGGTTTGATCCCGCGGGCTTCCTGCTGGCCGTCGACCCGGCGGACCGGATCCTGGGATTCCATTGGACCAAGGTGCACCCCCGGCACGGCGACCACCCCGCAATGGGCGAGGTCTACGTGGTGGGCGTGACCCCCGATGCCCAGGGGTCCGGGCTCGGCAAGGCCCTCACGGTCGCCGGCATCAGGCATCTCCAGGGCCTGGGGCTCCGCGCCGTCATGCTCTACGTCGATGCCGACAACACCCCCGCCGTCGCCCTCTACCGCCGGCTCGGATTCACCCGCTGGGATGTCGATGTGATGTACGCGCCGCTGCCGCAGCAGCCAGCACAGGCCGCCGCTCCCGCGCCGGACGGCGTTAGTCAAGTCGGCGGATAACCGTCCCGGCCCGGGCCGAAACCTGGGGTCATCCGGCCACGATTGCTTGTAAGGTTGAAGCTACATCGCGCCAGCATTGAGGAGACACCATGCCACGGGATACCGCCCGGACATCCACGTCTGAACCAGCAACGCCGGAAAAGGGGGCGCGTCCGGTACGTGCCCGCTTTGGCTCCTCCGAAGTGCCGGCCTCGCGCGCCACGCAGGACCGGATCGATATTCCGGAGTTCGCGCCGAACCCGGAACCGGAAGGCGACATCCGCCCCGACCGGTTTCTGGACCGGGAACTGAGCTGGCTTGCGTTCAACGCGCGGGTCCTGGAATTGGCCGAGGACCCCAACCTGTACCTGCTGGAGCGGGTCAGCTTCCTGTCCATCTTCGCCTCCAACCTGGACGAGTTCTTCATGGTCCGGGTGGCCGGGCTGAAGCGGCGGATCGCCACGGGGCTCGCCGTCCCCTCCCCTGCCGGGCTGAGCCCCATGCAGGTCCTGGAGCAGATCGGGGAGGAGGCCCACCGGCTGCAGCAGCGCCACGCCCGGGTCTACGCCGAACAGATCCGTCCGGCGCTGGCCTATGAGCACATCCACCTGATGCACTGGGAGGAACTCGACTCGCAGGCCAAGGACCAGCTCAGCGCCATGTTCGCGGAAAAAGTTTTCCCGATCCTGACGCCGCTGGCCGTGGACCCGGCGCACCCGTTCCCCTACATCTCCGGGCTGTCCCTGAACCTCGCCGTGGTGGTCCGCAACCCGGTCAGCGACAAGGAGCTCTTCGCCCGTGTCAAGGTCCCTGACCAGCTCCCGCGCCTGATCTCCATCGACGGCGCCCGCGCCGGCTCCGTCCCGGGACGGGTGGCACGGTTCATCGCGCTCGAAGAAGTGATCGCCGTGCACCTGGACCAGCTGTTCGCCGGCATGGAGGTCCTGGAACACCACATCTTCCGCGTGACCCGCAACGAGGACGTCGAGGTCGAAGAGGACGACGCCGAAAACCTGCTGCAGGCCTTGGAGAAGGAACTCCTGCGCCGCCGGTTCGGCCCGCCCGTCCGCCTTGAGGTCACCAATGACATCAACCCGAACATCCGTGCCCTGCTGATCCGCGAGCTCGGCGTCGAGGAATCCGAGGTCTACTCCGTGCCGGCGCCGCTGGACCTGCGCGGACTCTCGGTGATTGCCGGGATCGACCGGGCGGACCTGCACTACCCCAAGCACGTCCCGCACACCTCGCGCTACCTCAACGAATCGGAAACGTCCAAGGCGGCCAACGTTTTTGCCGCCATGCGGCGACGGGACATCCTCCTGCACCACCCGTACGACTCCTTCTCCACGTCGGTCCAGGCGTTCCTGGAACAGGCAGCCGCGGACCCCAAAGTCCAGGCCATCAAACAGACCCTGTACCGCACGTCCGGTGACTCCCCGATTGTCGATGCCCTGATTGACGCCGCCGAGGCCGGCAAGCAGGTCCTGGCGCTCGTGGAGATCAAGGCGCGCTTTGACGAGCAGGCGAACATCTCCTGGGCCCGGAAACTGGAACAGGCAGGCGTCCATGTGGTTTACGGCATCGTGGGGCTCAAGACCCACTGCAAGCTCTCCCTCGTGGTCCGCCAGGAAGTGGACGGCCTGCGCCGCTACTGCCACATCGGCACTGGCAACTACCACCCCCGCACGGCCCGCTACTACGAGGATCTGGGCCTGCTGACGGCGAACGAACAGGTCGGCGAAGACCTTTCGAAGCTGTTCAACCAGCTCTCCGGCTACGCGCCGAAGTCCACGTTCAAGAGGCTGCTCGTGGCGCCGCGCTCGGTCCGTTCCGGGCTGATCGACAGGATCGAAACCGAGATCAGGAACGCCCGGGCCGGCATCCCCGCCCGCGTCCAGATCAAGGTCAATTCGATGGTGGACGAAGCCATCATCGATTCCCTGTACCGCGCGTCCCAGGCCGGAGTGCAGGTGGATGTCATTGTCCGCGGCATCTGCTCCCTGCGGCCCGGCGTTCCCGGCCTGAGCGAGAACATCACGGTCCGCTCCGTGCTGGGCCGCTTCCTGGAACACTCCCGCGTCTTCGCGTTCGCCAATGCCGGCGACCCGGTGGTTTACATCGGCTCGGCCGACATGATGCACCGCAACCTCGACCGCCGGGTTGAAGCCCTCGTGCAGCTGACGAGCGGCGACGACACGAGCTATGTCCTGGACTTGCTCAACCGCTACATGGTGCCCGAAACGGCGAGTTGGCATTTGGACAAGCAGGGTGAATGGACCCGCCACCACCTGGCGGAAGACGGCCAGGACCTCAAGGACGTGCAGTCCTGGCTGCTCGCCTCCCGTTCGCGCCAGCGCTCGACCAGCCTGCGGTAGGGATCGTGAGTGTGAGCAGCGATGCACTGGTTGCGGACCAGGCTGACCAACCCGGTGAAGAGGTTTCCGTCACGGCGGCGGGCGCCATCCCGTGGCGCCTCAATTCGGTAAACAAGGACCAGCTCGAGGTCCTGCTGATCCACCGTCCGCGGTATGACGACTGGTCCTGGCCGAAGGGCAAAATCGACGCCGGCGAGACCATCCCGGAGTGCGCCGTGCGCGAGGTGGAGGAGGAGATCGGGCTCACCGCCCCCCTGGGGATCCCGCTCCCGCCCATCCACTACCATGTGGCGGCCGGGCTGAAGGTGGTCCACTACTGGGCGGTCGACGTCGACGGCGCCGCCTTGATCCCGGACGGCACGGAAGTCGACAGCGTCATGTGGTGCCCGCCCGAGAAGGCCGCCCGCCTCCTGAGCAACCCGAGCGACATCGAGCCGCTGCAGCACCTGGTGAACGCCCACGACCGCGGGGAGCTGGCGACCTGGCCGCTGCTGATCGTGCGCCACGCGAAGGCCAAGCCCCGCTCGTCCTGGTCCAAGGCCGAGGGCGACCGTCCGCTGGCCGCCACCGGCATGCGGCAGGCGCAGTCGGTGGGGCGGCTCCTGCAGGCGTGGAAGCCCGCGCGGATCGTTTCAAGCCCGTGGCTGCGGTGCGTGGCCACCATCGCGCCCTACGCCAAGGCGGCCGACGCCAAGGTCAAGCTCAACGAGGCCCTCACCGAGCACCGGCACAGCCGCAGCCCGCACAAGACGGCAGCCGTCGTCGAGGGATTGTTCGACAAGCAGCGGGCCGTGGCGCTGTGTACGCACCGTCCGGCCCTGCCCACGGTCCTGAAGCAACTCGCGAAGCACATGAACTCCCGGCTGCGGGACCTGCTGCCGTCCTCGGACCCGTTCCTGGCGCCGGGCGAGATCGTGGTCTGCCACGTCGCCCGCGGCAGCAAGAAAAAAGTGGTCGCGGTGGAGCGGTTCAGGCCGTTCGACGACTGAGGTCCTTGACCCCGGGGGGCCCCAAGCCTAGTTTGTATCAATAGCTTGATACATTACTGCTGAATCTCGGGGGATTCCGTGCCGGTCCTGTTGAACGTGCCGCCGATGCTGTTGCTCGGCCCGGCGATCGCCGCCCTGCTGGTGTATGCCGTTCTGCGGTGGGTGATCTGGGCTCCCGGGACCGGAACGTCGCCGCAAACAGTGTCGGAGCACGGGCTGTGGGTAGGTGTGATCGGCTGGCTCGCGAGCTCACTCCAGGGCGCCATGACCCTGGGCATCATCCCGGCCAATCCGTCAGCGTCCGCCGTGGTGGGCGCCGACTCGATCATCCCGGCGCTGGCATGGCCGGTCCTGGGCTGCCTGGGCGTGCATGCCCTGGGACAGGTCAGCTACCCGGGTCCGTGGCGAATGCGGCGGCAGGCCGTGCTGTCCGTGCGGCGCATCAAAGACTTCCTGCCCCGCAGGCTGGCATTGACCACGGCTGCGATCTTCGTCTCGGCTGCCGCGGCCATCGCCCGGACTGCCACGCTGCCCGGGTTCGCGGCCGTGGCTCCCACTACGGTCAGCGACGGCGCGTACGGCTACTACAACAGCGGCGGCGACGGCCGTATCCCCGGACCGGAGGTGGCCGCATGGCTCGGCGGCGCCCTGCTGGTGCTGGCCGTCGGCACGTGGCTGGTTTTGTGGCTGATCGGCCGCCGCCGACAGTTGGAGTCCCTTGACGCGGCGGACAACGCTGTACTGCGGACCATCGCGATGAACCGGCTGCTGCGCACAGTGTCCACAGTGGCTGCCGGCTTGGCAGTCATCGCGGGGAACTTCGCGGCCCGTCCCGATCCGGCCCAGCAAACGGGATCGTGGACGAACTTCGCCGGCCTCGCGGCGACCGTGGTTCTGCTCGTGATGTGGTGGTGGCGGCCGCCTCGGCTTGCTTCCGCCGGGCTGGGCGTCCGGAACCGGCCGGAATCAGGGATCGCCACCGGCCGCCAGCACCCGGCCGCCAGGCTGGTCTCCTCACTTGGAGCGCTCCTGGGCCTCGCGGCCGCCGTGCCGCTGGTCGCCGGAGCCTTCCTCGCCCCCGTGATCATGGCGGCCGCCGGCTACGGACTTGCGGGACTCGTGGCCCTAATGGGCATCTGCGTCCTGCTGGTCATCGCCGGAGGCGAGCTGGTCCTGCAGCGCAACTATGGATCGCCCGAGGCGCCGCGCACCTGGCCCCGGCAGCCGGTCAACGCCGCCCTGCTGACCACGGCGGTCCTGGCGCTGCTGGTCTTCCTGGCAGCCCTCGCCGTCACCGCCGCGGGGCGGGCCCTGCTGGCCGAAGATCCCGGCTGGGTTCCGGTTGCGCTGCTCACGGCCGGGACCTGCGTTGCCGCCCTGCCGGCGTTCCTCCGGGCCCGGTCCCGCCAGGGCGTCCGCGACGCCCCGCGCGGTCTGGACGCCGCGCTGCGCGCCATCACTGTCCACCGCGTCGTGCGGACCCTCGCCGCAACCCTCACGGCCCAGGCCGGTGTCCTGCTGCTGACCCAGACCAACGCCTGGGCGGCGGTGTTCGGGCCGGACGCGTTCGGCGACGCCGTCGATCCGGCCGCCGGATCGTGGTGGCCCGCGACCCTGGCCGGCGCTGTCCTGGCCGCCAGTGCCGTGCTCATCGCCATCATCCCCGTGGGCGGCCTGGCCCGGAAGACCCCGGCTCCCCTGCCGCGGAAGGAAGTCGCCGCGTGAGGGCGGGCATCGCCATCAACCTGCGTTCGCCGGTTCCCCCCTTCGAGCAGATCCGGACCCAGATCGCCTCCCTCATCAGCCTCGGGACGCTTGCAGCGGGAACCCGGCTGCCAACCGTCCGCAGCCTCGCGTCGGACTTGGGCCTCGCTGCCGGGACAGTCGCGCGGGCCTACAAGGAACTCGAACTGGCCGGACTGGTCGAAACCCGGCGGCGCAACGGCACGGTGGTCGCCGGCAGCCAGCCGATCCTGCCCCCGCCCGCACCTCCGCCGGGCACGGTCCCGGTGGAGGTGATCGCCGCCGTCGACCGCTGCATTGCGGAAGGCCGCACTGCCGGGCTCGACGACGCGGCACTGCTGGCGATCCTGCGGGCGAGGCAGGGCGGGTCACACAAATAAGGAGAGCCGGCGAGTTCTCAGTAGACTGGAACGGTGAGCATCCCTACGCCCTATGAAGACCTCCTGCGCGACGTCCTCGAGCACGGCACGCACAAATCGGACCGCACCGGCACCGGCACCCTGAGTGTTTTTGGCCGCCAGCTCCGCTTCGACCTGAGCAAGAGCTTCCCGCTGATCACCACCAAGCGGGTGCATTTCAAGTCCGTGGCGGTGGAGCTGCTCTGGTTCCTCCGCGGCGACACGAACGTCAAATGGATGCAGGACCAGGGCGTCACCATCTGGGACGAATGGGCCGACGCCGACGGCGAACTCGGTCCCGTTTACGGGGTCCAGTGGCGTTCCTGGCCCACGCCCGACGGCGGCCACATCGACCAGATCGCCGAACTCATCATGAACCTGAAGTCCAACCCGGATTCGCGCCGGCACATCGTCTCGGCCTGGAACGTCTCCGAACTCAAGGACATGGCCCTGCCCCCATGCCACGCGTTCTTCCAGTTCTACGTGGCGGACGGCAAGCTTTCGTGCCAGCTGTACCAGCGGTCGGCGGACACTTTCCTGGGCGTGCCCTTCAACATCGCGTCCTACGCCTTGCTGACACGCATGATCGCGCAGCAGACCGGCCTGGAACCGGGCGAATTCGTCTGGACCGGCGGGGATGTCCACATCTACGACAACCACATGGACCAGGTCCTCAAGCAGCTCGCCCGCGAGCCCTACGACTACCCCCAGCTGAACATCACCCGCAAGCCGGACTCCATCTTCGACTACACCCTCGAGGACTTCGAGGTGGTCGGCTACCAGCACCACCCGACGATTAAGGCCCCGATAGCCGTATGAGCAACGACAACACCGCGGGCGTGCAGCCCGGCGATTTCACGGAGCAACTCCGAGCGTCCACCACTGGCCTCGGGCTCGTCTGGGCCCAGACCAGCACCGGGGTGATCGGCCAGGCCGGCGACATGCCGTGGCACCTGCCCGAAGACATGTCGCACTTCAGCCGCCTCACCACCGGCCACCCGGTCATCATGGGACGCAAGACCTGGGAATCATTCCCGGACAAGTACCGCCCCCTGCCCGACCGGACGAACATCGTCATCACCCGCCAGGCCGCCTGGCGGGACACCCCCGGCGCGGAAGGCGCCGTCGCGGTGGCGTCGCTCGATGACGCGTTGCTTGAATCCCAGTTCGTGGCCGGCCATGAGACCGTGTGGATCATCGGCGGCGGCGAAATCTTTGCCCAGTCTCTGGACCTTGCCGACGTCGCCGTCGTCACCACCATCGACACCAGCGCCGAAGGGGACACCTTCGCTCCGGAACTCGGCTACGACTGGACCGTCTCGGCCAGCCTCCCGGCCAACGGCTGGCTGACCTCCGCCAACGGCACCCGCTACCGGATCACGCTGTGGCGCCGGACGGAGGCCAAGTAATGCTGAGGAAGCCAGAAACACTCTTTGTCCTGGGGTACATGCTCCTGCCCCTGCTCGCACTGCTCTCCGCGGTCGTGGGGCTGACCATGATCCTGGGCGGCAACAAGATCCTCGGGGCGATCGTGCTGGTGGTGGTGACCCAGGTCTTCACGTTCGGGGCGGTTTTCGCGCTGCGCCGGCGCAAGGCGGCACTGCTGGAAGAGCCCCGCGGCGACTATAACGCGTGACGTAACCGACTGCGCCGGGCGGGCCGCGAAGTCTAAACTGGGCCCATGACTACAGCAGCTACCCCGTCCGTCGGCCTGGTTGGTTGGCGTGGCATGGTCGGTTCCGTCCTCATGCAGCGCATGCAGGATGAGGGCGACTTCGCCAACATCAACCCGGTCTTCTTCTCCACCTCGAACGCGGGCGGTGCCGCCCCGGCCCTGGCCGGCGCCGCTGCGGGCGCCGCCGGCAAGCTTGAGGACGCGTTCGACCTCGAGACGCTGGCGAAGCTGCCCATTATTGTCACCGCCCAGGGCGGGGACTACACCAAGCAGGTCCACGGCGAGCTCCGCAGCCGAGGCTGGGACGGCCTCTGGATCGATGCCGCCTCCACGCTGCGCATGAATGAGGATTCCATCATCGTGCTGGACCCCATCAACCGGGACGTCATCGACGCCGGCCTCTCCGGCGGGGTGAAGGACTACGTCGGCGGCAACTGCACCGTGTCCTGCATGCTGATGGGCCTGGGCGGGCTCTTCAAGAACGACCTGGTCGAATGGGGCACCTCCATGACGTACCAGGCGGCCTCCGGCGGCGGGGCACGCCACATGCGTGAACTGCTGAACCAGTTCGGCAGCCTCAACGCCGAGGTCAGCACCGAACTGGACGACCCGGCGTCGGCGATCCTCGAAATCGACCGCAAGGTCCTGGCACACCAGCGCGCCGGCATCGACGCCACTCAGTTCGGCGTTCCGCTGGCCGGTTCCCTGATCCCCTGGATCGACGCGGACCTCGGCAACGGCCAGTCCAAGGAGGAATGGAAGGCCGGAGTGGAGACGAACAAGATCCTTGGCACCTCCGCCGCCAACCGCGTCGTCATGGACGGCCTGTGCATCCGGATCGGTGCGATGCGCTCCCACTCCCAGGCCCTGACCCTGAAGCTGCGCGAGGACCTCCCGGTCGCCGAGATCGAGAAGCTCGTGGACGCGGACAACCAGTGGGCCCGCGTGGTGCCAAACACCAAGGAAGCCTCGATGGCCGAGCTCACGCCCGTGGCGGCCTCCGGCACCCTGGACATTCCGGTGGGCCGGATCCGCAAGCTTGAGATGGGTCCGCAGTACATCAGCGCGTTCACGGTGGGCGACCAGCTGCTGTGGGGCGCCGCGGAGCCGCTGCGGCGCATGCTCCGCATCGCCACCGGAAACCTCTAGGAGCCCGTCCGGGACACGCATACGGGCGGACGTTCAGACACCCCTTCAGGCGGAAGTTCCGGCACCTGTTCAGGCGCCAAGGAATCTGCGGTATTTCGCGGCCTGCAGCCCAAAAGACTTCTGGGCGGCGGGCCGCAGCCCGTTAACAGGGTCGAAGGGTTCGGGCACGACGCCGGCTCCCCTGCGGCCCGGCGGCCCTGCCCAGGTGCCGATCACGCCGCCGCCGGCCACAATGGTCTTCTTGAACACGCCGTTGCCGCCGGGGACGATCTTGTCGGCATGCTCCGGCGGCAGCACGAGGGACCGGTCCGCGTAGCCGAGCAGGAATTCATCGAACCCCGGCAGCGCCAGCACCGTGCGCTGACCGGGGACGCCGTCGTCGAGCAGCGCGGCTGTCTCTGCAGAGAGCCAGTAGCTGGTCCCCTCAAACTCCAGCTCCGCCAGCTGGTCCGACACCCGGGCCAGGGCCGCCCGGGTTTCCGTCAGCGGAATGCCGGCCCACCAGGCAAAATCACGTTCCGTGGCGGGGCCGTGACTGCGAAAGTAGCGCAGCAGCCATTCGGCGATGCCGTCGGAACGGTCCACGGTCCGCGACTCGGTGATCCAGTCGCCAAAGGCCACGACCAGCTGCTGGTTGCCGGCCAGCGGCCCCTGCACCAGCAACCCCCGCTGGCACAGGATCCCGAGCAGATGGATGCCGCGCTGGCCCGCCGTGGACTGACCCGCCCGTTCGAAGGCCTGGAACAGCTCCGCCCGGCTGGCAGCTCCTCCAGAGACCAGCTGCAGGGCTGTTGCCGCGGCGGCGTCGACGTCCGCTGCCGTGATCTCGAGCTCCCGGTGGCGCCGGGCCAGGCCCTGGATCAGCCGGTCGGAGGTGATGGCCAGCATCCATTTCAAGTCCTCGGGTGCCAGCACGTGCAAAGTACCGCGCATTGGCCAGGAACGGACGATCTCCGCCCGGTCCAGCGCCCCGCGGACGTCTTCGGCGCGGGAACCCGGCACACGCTGGCCGACGGCCCAGAGCACGGCCTGCAGGTCCTGGGCCTGCATCGCCGTCATGCCGCGGACAGCGTCGGGGACGGACCGAAACCCCGGTCCCAGCAGTCCCTGGGCGGCCAGCCGCAGCCTGCCGATGATTCCGGGGCCAAGCCGGCGGATGCCCGTCACTGCTGCCATGGAACCATGGTAAGCCGCCTGTGTTGCCTGTCGGGTTGTTGCCCGGCTGTTCCCAGCCGCCATCCAGCAGGCTTCCCTACCCTTGAATCATGACTATGAGTGAGGTGTGGCCGCTGCTGCGGCCCCTGTGCCGGAAGCTGGCCCTGTTGGGCTGGGCGTCCAGCGCCGCCGGCATGGCTGCCGGGCTCGCCGTCGCCATCGCCAGCGGTACCCGGCTCTCGCCCATGATGAGCACCCTGCAGCTGGTGGCCGCCTTGTCCATGGCGGTGTCCGTGGCCAGCTTCGTCACGGCCGCGGCGTTGCAGCCGCGGGCACGGTCACGGTCTCAGTCACAGCCTCAGTCACGGTCTCAGGCACGGGTGCAGGCGGCTGTGAAGCACGGCAGCATTGCCCCGCAGGGCCGGGAGCTCCAGCTCGACTATGGCGGCGAATTTCCGGCCACCGTGCAGGCCTTCCTGCTCGGCTCCCTGGCGTTCCTCGCCGGCGCCGTGGCGTTTGCGTGCGCCGGACTGGTGCTGCAAAGCGGGCCCAGCGTCCAGTCCGTGGCGTTCTGCCAGGTCTTCCTGCTCGGGGCCGCGGCCTCGGGTTTCACCTTCATGCTTTTCAGCAAGGTGGCACCCCGCCACACGGAACCGTAGCCGGGGCGCGGGACGCCCTGCCGGCGCTGCCCGGCCTTGCCCGGGCGGCGGCCCTTTTCCCGGGGCCGGACCTTCCCTAGAGATCGACGCCGATCAGCAGCGGCTCCGGGTGCAGTTCAATGCCGAAACGTTCGGCGACGCCGTGGCGGACCTCGCGCGCGACGGCCAGCATGTCCGCCGCGCTCGCCCCTCCCCTGTTAGTGATGGCGAGGGTGTGCTTGGTGGACAGCGAGGCCCGGCCGCCCGAGACGCTGTCCGGGTCCAGGCCGAAGCCCTTGGCGAACCCGGCCTGGTCGATGAGCCACGCCGCCGAGAGCTTGGTCAGCCCGTCCGCACCGGCGGGGTAACGCGGGGCCTCCTGAGGCAGCCGTGCCGCGACGTCCTCGGTCACGATCGGGTTCGTGAAAAAGGATCCCGTGGAGTAGGTGTCACGGTCGTCCGCGTCCCAGACCATGCCCTTGGACGCCCGGAGCCGCAGCACCTCGCGCCGGACGTCGGTGGAGTAGGCCCGCTGGCCCTGCTCGACGCCGAGCACCCGGGCGAGTTCGGCGTAGCGGACCGGGGCGCTCTTCCGGCCGAGCGGGAGCTGGAATTCCACGGTGAGCACCACATAGCGCGGTGAGCCGTTGACGGTGGTCTGCTTCAGGATGGAGTCCCGGTAGCCGAACTTGAGTTCGGAATTCGTGAAGGTCTTCACCGCGTTGCGTTCCCGGTCCCAGGTGCGCACGACGGCGATCGTCTGGGAGACGTCGGCCCCGTAGGCGCCGACGTTCTGCACGGGGGTGGCGCCCGTGGCACCGGGGATTCCGGAGAGCGCTTCGACGCCGGACCAGGCATGCTTCACGGCGTGTTCAACGAAGGCGTCCCAGTTGTGGCCGGCCTGGACCACCACCGCGACGCCGCCGCAGGAGTCCTCGGCGTCGACGGTGAACCCCTCGGAGGCGATCTTCAGCACCGTGCCGGGGAACCCGGCGTCGGACACCAACAGGTTGGAGCCGCCGCCGATGATCAGCAGGGACTGGCCGGCGGCGTCCGCGGTGCGCACGGCGTCGATGATCGCGGCCTCGGTGCGGGCCTCGATGTAGCTGCCGGCGGGGCCGCCGACGGCGGAGGTGGTCAGGGCGGAGAGCTGGATCTGGGTCACCTGACCAGCCTAGCCGGGATCATCAGCCCGCCTAAGCCGGTGCCGGCCGCACCTGGCTAGCTGCTCTGTCCCGGCAAGGGCACGGGCGCGGGGAGTTTACGGGTCACCGGGGAGAGCAGGAAACTGACGATCAGCATCACCATCACGGCCAGCAGCGAGTGGAGAATGCCGACGTGCTCGGCCAGCAGACCCAGCAGCGGCGGCCCGCACAGGAACGCTCCGTAGCCGATCGTGGACACCACGGACACCCGCGCGGCGGCCTTGACGGGATCGTCGGCCGCGGCGGACATGCCGACCGGGAAGCCCAGGGACGCGCCGAGTCCCCAGATGGCCAGGGCCACGTAGGCCAGCCACGGTACCGGTGCGAAGACGAACAGGCCGAGGCCCAGAACCGCCAGCGCGGCGCACCAGCGCATCACCGGGACCCGGCCGAAGCGGTCCAGGACCAGGGTGCCGGCGAAGCGGCCGATGGTCATGAAGGTGACGAACAGCCCGTACCCGGCGGCTCCGGCGGCGTCGGTCTGGCCGTGGCCGTCGGCCAGCGCCAGCGCCACCCAGTCCCCCGCCGCTCCTTCGGCCAGGGCCAGCCCGAGGACCAGCACGCCCAGCAGCAGGGTGCGCCTGTCACGCCAGGCCTGGGCGATGAGGCGTTTGTTGTCCAAGGGCGGCTCCGGGACCGCGTCCGTCTGCCGGACGATCGGGATGGGCCCGGTGGAAGGATCCTCGAAGGTATCTGTCCCGGACGCTTTGAAGGGCTGCTCCGCCTCGAGGGGCGTGATGTCCGCCCGGAACCAGGCCGCCGCGATGGTCACCGAGCCGGCCACGAGCAGGCCCACCACGGCCAGGTGCAGGAAGACCGGGATCCCGGCGGCGGCAGCCCAGGCGCCCAGCCCGGCGCCCGCCACAGTGCCCAGGCTGAAGGAGCCGTGCAGCCGGGGCATGATGTGCCGCCGGACGGCGCGTTCCACCGCCGCCCCTTCGACGTTGGACGCGGTGTTCCAGCTGGCGGTGCCCAGCCCGATGATTGCCAGACCCGCGGCAACCGCCACCGGGCTGGCGAGCACCGAGGTGCCGAAGCCTGCCAGCGCCAGCCCGAATCCGACCATGATGCTGCCGATCCGGATGGTGCGCTTGGAGCCAAGGCGAAGAACAATCAGGCCCGAGGCGGACACGGACACGAAGGATCCCGCCGTCATGCAGAGCAGGAGCAGCCCGATGGTGCCGGGAGTCAGGTCCAGGCCGTCGCGGATGGCCGGCAGCCGGGACACCCAGGTGGAGAATGCGATTCCGCTCGCGGCGTAGGCCACCACCACGGCGTTTCGCCAGTGCGTGATCTCGGCGGGCGGGACGAAGACTTCCTTGGTCACAGCAGCCAGATTCACAGCAACGCCATGGGCTAGGCCACCCTGACGACGGCCTGGGCCTTGACGAGGACCTTCTGGGCGGCCGAGACGACCGTGAGGTCGACGCGGGCGGTGCCGGCGTCGGCGTCGAGGGCCCCGATGGCCCCGCTGACCTCGATCACGGCACCGGACTCCGGTGTCCCCGTCGTGTCGGCGACGGGAACCGGCTTGGTAAAGCGGGTCTGGAAGTCGACGACGGCGGCGGGATCGCCGGCCCAGTCGGTCACGAGCTGGACGGCCGCACCCATGGTGAACATGCCGTGCGCGATCACGCCCGGCAGACCGACGCCGGTGGCGAAGGCCTCGTTCCAGTGGATCGGGTTGAAGTCACCGGATGCGCCTGCGTACTTGACGAGGTCGGTGCGGGTGACGGTAATGCTGCGGCTGCCAATGTCCTGGCCGACCGTGAGTGCTGCGATGTCGATGCTCATGGCTACTGTCCCTCTCCGCGGACCAGGATGGACGAGGTGGTGGTGGCGACCGGCTCCCGGACACCGGTGGCATCGCCGGCGGCGCCGGTGGCATCGCCGGGGGCCAGGGCGAAGATTTCCGAGCGGGTGGTGATCATGGCTCCGCCGCCCATGGCGCGGACGCCGTCGACGTGCAGTTCGGCGACCAACCGGTCCCCCGCGATGATCGGGCGGTGGTGCGTGAACCGCTGGTCGGCGTGGACCACGCGGGAGAAGTCGATCCCGGATTCCGGATCCTCGATCAGCTGCGCGTCGGCTCGCTGCGCGACGATAATGGCGAAGGTCGGCGGCGCCACGAGGTCGCTGTGACCCAGCGCCTCGGCGGCGGCAACATCGAAGTGGGCAGGGTGGGTGGCTTTGACCGCGCGCGCGAACTCGCGGATCTTCTCGCGGCCGACGTCATACACCTCTGCGGCAGGGTAGCTGCGCCCCTGCAGGTCCGGATTGATAGTCATGGTTCCAGCCTATCGCCACGCCCGGAGCCGTCCGGCTTCGTGACAGGGTGCGCGCCGGGAACCGGACGGGCACAGACGGGCGCTCCGGCGGGTCTTGACCGGCGCGATATGATGAAAACATCAATCCATCAATCCGAATCGCCGAGGGCGCCGCCGCACCGCGCCGCGAACGGATGCGAGAAAGTGTTTCCCCGCCATGATCTCCGCCGCGCAGACCCCCCTGTATGAAATCAAGGCCAACCTGTTCAAAGCCCTGGCGCACCCGGCCCGAATCCGGATCCTCGAGCTTCTGGCGGCCGCGCCGGACAATACGGCGCCGGTCAGTTACCTGCTCGCCGAGACGGGGCTGGAGCCCTCGCACCTGTCCCAGCATCTGGGCACGCTGCGCCGGCACGGTGTGGTGACGTCGGTCCGGACGGCGAATGTCGTGACCTACCGGCTGACTCATCCCAAGATCAAGGAGCTGCTCGCGATTGCCCGGGTCTTCCTGCTGGACACCCTCGCCGGTTCCAGCGAACAGCTCCGGATAGCGCAGGAGCTGCCGGCAGGCCACCTCGACCGCGCGGGCGACGCCGACAGTACCGGCCACCTCGACGCCGCGGCAACGTGAGCGCGGCACAGGCAGCAGATCCGGCGACGACATCTGCCACGGCACGGGGACGCTTCGCCCGGTTTGTGCCGTCCCGCCGCGACTACGAGCTCTTGAGGTCCGCCTGGAAGACGGACCTGTTCGCCGGCATCACGGTGGGCATTGTGGCGCTCCCCCTGGCCCTGGCCTTCGGGGTCAGTTCCGGGGTCGGGGCGGAGGCCGGACTCATCACCGCGGTGGTGGCAGGACTTGTCGCCGCCGTCATGGGCGGATCCAACGTCCAGGTCTCTGGCCCGACCGGCGCCATGGTGGTGGTCCTGGCCCCGGTGGTCGCCGTCCACGGCGTCGGCAGCATTGCCCTGGTCTCTGTATTGGCCGGGCTGCTGGTCGTGGTCCTCGGCGCCAGCGGGCTGGGCCGGGCCGTCGCGTTCATCCCGTGGCCGGTCGTGGAGGGTTTCACACTCGGTATCGCCGCCATCATTTTCCTCCAGCAGGTTCCCTTGGCCACGGGCACCGAGGGAACGCCGGGCCACAACACGCTCCTGGCCGCCGTCGAGAGCGCGTCGCAGGCCACCATGCCGACCGTGCTGGAAACGCTCGCGGTGATGGCATGCGTCGCGGCCGTGATGTACCTGCTGCCCAGGCTGAACAAGGCCCTGCCCGCGAGCCTGATCGCAGTGCTGCTCACCACCGCGGCGTCGGAGATGCTGGCGCTGGACATACCGCGGATCGGCGCGCTTCCGCACTCCCTGCCGGCGCCCTCGATGCCCTCTGTCGATCCGGCCGCGCTGGGAGGCCTGCTGATGCCGGCCGTGTCCATCGCGACGCTCGCCGCCATCGAATCCCTGCTCTCGGCCCGGGTGGCCGCCGGCATGGTCGGCCCCGACGGCCGTCCGTCCGGCGCGTACAGCCCGGACCGGGAGCTCACCGGCCAGGGGCTGGCCTCGATCGCTGCCGGATTCTTCGGCGGCATGCCCGCGACGGGCGCGATCGCCCGGACCGCCGTGAACGTCCGTTCCGGGGCCAAGACCCGGCTCTCCGCGGTGGTGCACGCCCTGGTGCTGCTGGCCATCATCTACCTGGCGGCGGGGCTCGTCGGCAGGATCCCGCTGGCGGCGCTGGCCGGCATCCTCATGGTCACGGCCGTCCGCATGGTCTCGCGGCACACCGTCACGGCGATTTTGCGCTCCACCCGGGCCGACGCCGCGGTGTTCGTGGTCACCGCCCTCATTACCGTCGCCTTCGACCTCATTGTGGCCATCCAGATCGGACTCGCCGCGGCCGCCGTGTTCACGCTGCGGACATTCGCTTCGCTGAGCGGGGTCCGGCGCGAGGACATCCCGGGGCCGCCGGTTCCGGGCGACGAGCACATCGCCATCTTCCGGCTCGACGGGGCCATGTTTTTCGGTGCAGCGGAGCGGGTCCTGCAGGAGATCAGCCAGGTCCGGGACATCCAGGTGGCCGTCATCCGGCTCTCCCAGCTGCGGATGCTGGACGCCACGGGCGCCCACATGCTCGTTGAGGTGGTCTCCGCGCTGGAGCTGCGCGGGGTCACGGTCCTGCTGAAGGGGGTCCAGCCGCAGCATCTGGAGCTCGTGACCAATGTGGGGGTCATCCGCTCACTGCGGCATCACAAGCACCTGTTCACATCCCTCCCGGACGCGGTGGAGCATGCCCGGAGCCATGTGGTGCGGAACGCGGCCGCTAGCGCTTGAGGTTTTTCCGGATCGCCTGGCCGCGGACCACAAGCCCGGCAATGTGCAGGATCAGGCCGAGTCCGATCACTGCCAGTGAGGCGAGGGCAAGGGGCTGGTTGCCGGTGCTGTTGCCCACCACGCTGAGGATGATGCCGAGGGCGATCAGGCCCATGGCGCTGAAGACGAGCACCTTGTAGGTGGTTGACGCGGTGGCCCAAAATTCATTCAGCACCGTGCCAGTCTACCGGGGCGGGCGGAC
>NZ_KI914922.1:8838-9731 GCF_000520575.1 Arthrobacter sp. I3 | reverse complement strand
AGCCGCAAAAATTCCTGGCGACACTCACATTGCCTGCCGGCGCGGGAATACGGGCGCGTCCGGTAATTTGCGCGTCGCGGGGCAAATCCAGCGTCAGAACAAGGCTTCCTGCACGGCCGGGACGTCCGAGCCGTGGTCACCGAGTTCGATCACCCGGGCCTTGAGCTGGCCCAGGTTCACCACGAATTCCAGTCCGCTGCCATCCAGCGCCGCGAGGGCAATGCTGCCGCTCAGCGCGTCGATCCGGAACCCGTGCGCTCCGGCCGCGAGGTCGTGCGGATAGGCGTGCCGGGCAGCCGGGGCGCAGGCCTTCGCGGAGAGCTCCGGCCGGGCCCACCGTTCATCTACCACCGCGAAGCCCTCCCCGCCGGCACCGGCGAGCAGGGTCCGGGCCTCCCCTGCCAGCCGTCCGTTCAGGGCGTCGAGGTCGACGGCGGCTGCCGGGGCGAGCAGCGCAGCGGCCTTGGCGGCAGCGCGGACCTGCTGCGGCAGCCCGGCCTCGCGCGTGATCATGTCCTCAAGGAGGCGGACCACGCGGCCGTCCTCGGCACGGGCGACGTACCGGGCGACGACGGCGCCCTGCTCGGCGAGCCGGTTCCATTTGCGCGGGTGGGACGCGGTGCCGACCTTGCTGGCCCCGTTGGCGAAGGTGGCGACGTAGAGCCAGTGCGGCTGCATCAGGTACGCGCGCAGGCCCGGCGGGACCCGGCCGCCGCGGTGGAAGTCATGGATCAGCCGGGAGTCGTCCAGCACGAAGCACCGCTCGCACTGGCTGCCCCTGGCGGCGGGAGCCCGGTCCGGGCACAGGACGTGGTCCCGGTCCGCAGGTCCGTGCACCTCGTGGTGCCCGAGGCACTGCTTGCCCGCGGCGGCGAGCCGGAAACCGAGGCGGG
>NZ_KI914922.1:7292-8738 GCF_000520575.1 Arthrobacter sp. I3 | reverse complement strand
GAGGCGGGTGCCGGCGTCGAGCGTCAGTGCGGTGAAGGCGCCGCCAGGGCCCTGCAGGCGCATCGCCGGTGGCCTGCCGCCGGACGCTGCGGCGGACCCCGGCACCGGACCATCCCAAAAGACCCCGTGCACCAGATAGCGGGTATCGGTCACGGGGTCTCCTGCGGTGGTGATGTGGCTACAGGGCCGGCTGCACGCCAAAGGCCACGGCGAGCTTCATGATCTTCTCGGCCCGGCCCAGGCGCGGCAGGTCGGAGCCGTCCCGGATGACGCGGCCGCTGGCTTCGAAGTCGGCCATGAAGTCCGTGGCCCAGGCGACGTCGGACGGGGTGGGGCTGATGACCTCGTTGATGACCGGGGTCTGGTCGATGGCGAGGCAGAGCTTCCCGGTCATCCCCATCATCACCGTGATGCCGGTCTGTTCGCGCAGAATCGGGTGGTTCGTCCCGACGGTGGGGCCGTCGATGGGGCCGGGCAGGTTGCCCACGCGGCTGGCCACAACGAGCTTGGCGCGGGGGTAGGCCATGGCTTCCGCGGTGGCCGCCATGCCGGTGTCGCGGCGGAAGTCGCCCGAGCCGAAGGCCAGGCGGAAGGCGCCCTGGGCCTTGGCGATGTTGTTGGCTTCCTCGATGCCGACGGCGGACTCGACCAGGGGGATCACCGGGGTCTTGCCGTCCATCCGGTGGAAGCTCTCCGTGACCTGGTCGGCCGATTCGGTTTTGGCCAGCATGATGCCCAGCAGGCCGGGGGTGCCGCGCAGGCCGGCGAGGTCGTCGGCCCAGAACGGGCTGGTGGCGTCGTTGATCCGGACCCATGCGCTGCCGCCGGCGGTCAGCCAGTTCACGACGTTGGCGCGGGCGGCGTCCTTCTGCGAGGGGTCCACCGCGTCTTCGATGTCGAGGATGATCGCATCGGCCCGGGAGACGGCGGACTGGTCGAAGAGGTCGGTCTTCATCGCGTTAACCAGCAGCCAGGAGCGGGCGATGTCGGCCGGGATGTTGCGTTGGGGCCGAAGTGATTCGGCGGTGGTGGTAGAGGTCATGCATCTACGCTAGTCGCCCGGGGGCACTTGCCGCTAAGCGATCCGGCCTTCAGCGGCGACCATTACGACCAAAATCACATCCCTGCCCAGCTGGCCGGCAGCAGAAGCCGTTTCCAGGCTCAAAACGGCCAGGCGGCCGGCCAGTTGGGTGGGCGGACCGGCTAGGGGATGTTGCTTCCCCGGGCCGCGACCCAGAGCCCGTACCACTCGGCGCGCGTCATCGCCGCGGCGGCCTCGGGGGCGCCGGCGCAGGCGAGGATCCGGTCCGGGTTCGCGGTGCCGATCACGGGCGCAATCCCGGCAGGGTGCCTCATGAGCCAGCCGAGCACGATCGCTTCCCCCGTGGTTCCCTTCTCGGCGGCCAGGGCGGCCACGAGGGAGGTGGCAGCCTCCTCGGCCGGCGT
>NZ_KI914922.1:0-7192 GCF_000520575.1 Arthrobacter sp. I3 | reverse complement strand
CCTCCTCGGCCGGCGTCCGCGCGGCCGCCGGCGCCCCGGTGTAGAGGCCGCGGGCCAGCGACCCGTACGCCTGCAGCCGGATGCCGTTCCGGACGCAGTGCTCCACGGTTCCGTGCGGGAAGCTGTAGTCCGTGCCCTCGGCATGGTTGACCAGCACCGTGCTTTCCAGCCATGCCCGTTTCAGCAGGCTCATTTCGAGCTGGTTGCCCACCACGGGAACCTCGAGCCGGTCCTGCAGCATCTCGATCTGCGGGCCCGACATGTTGGACACGCCCACGGCCCGCACCTTGCCTTCGGCCATGAGCTGCCCGACGGCGGAGGCCACCTCCGCCGGATCCATCAGGGGATCCGGGCGGTGCAGCATGAGCACGTCGACGTAGTCCGTCCGGAGCCGGGCCAGGCTTTCGTTGACCCGCGCCAGGATGCCGTCCCGGCTGAGGTCGTAGTAGGCCTCCAGGCCCTGCTCGTTGAGCCGGATGCCGCACTTGGTCTGCAGCCGGATTTTCTCCCGCAGCCCGGGGGTGCGGGCCAGGACTTCGCCGAACACGGCTTCGGCCTTGCCGTTGGTGTAGATGTCCGCGTGGTCGAACAGTGTGATGCCCGCGTTCAGGGCGGCCTCGACGGCCGCGGCCGCCTCGTCCACGTGTGCGGACGAGTACGGCTCGGCCGACCAGTCGCCGCCCAGGCCCATGCAGCCGTAGACGAGTTCCTGGGGGAGGTTGCCGCCGGCGGGCGTGCCGGGCGAAGCCTGCGGTGCGGGACTCACCGCAACCAGACGGTGGTGTTGGCCGGCAGCTGCCCGCCATCCAGCGGGCCGCTGCTGACCAGCACCTCGCCGGCCGGCAGGTCAACCGGCGCGTCGCCGAAGTTGGTCACCGTCTGCCAGCCGCCGGGACGGCTGAAGCGCAGGACGTCGGCGCTGCCGGATTCCTGCCACTGCAGTTCCTCCGAGGTCTGGAGTTCGCGGCGCAGCTTCAGGGCCTTTCGGTAGAGCTCGAGCGTGGAGCCTTCCACGCCGTCCTGGGCTGCCACCGCGTAGCGGCTGAACCATGCCGGCTGCGGGAGGTGTGCCCCGCCGGCGCCAAAGCCGAACGAGGTGCCCTCCGGGGCCCAGGGCAGGGGCACGCGGCAGCCGTCGCGGCCGATCTCCACGCCCTTGTTCCGGAAGAAGGTGGGGTCCTGGCGCTCTGCGTCGGGGATCTCCGCGACTTCCTGCAGGCCCAGTTCCTCGCCTTGGTAGAGGTAGGCCGAACCCGGCAGGGCCAGCATCAGCAAGGTCGCGGCGCGGGCCCGGCGCAGGCCGAGTTCGACGTCGAGCTCCTCGACGGGGGCGCCGGCCAGCAGCCAGCCCTTGCCGTCCTGGCCCTGGGCGTGCTTGCCGCCGCCCTGGGGCAGGCCGTAGCGGGTGGCGTGGCGGACGACGTCGTGGTTGGAGAAAACCCAGGTGGAGGAGGCACCGGACTCGGTGGCCTCGGCGAGGTTCCGCGCGATGATTTCGCGGAACTCGCCGGCGTCGAAGTCGGCCTGCAGGAGGTCGAAGTTGAACGCCTGGCCCAGGCCCTCCGGGCTGGCGTAACGGGCGCGGCGGGTGGCGTGCACCCAGGCCTCGGCCACGGCGGTGCGCGGCGGGTTGTATTCGTTGAACACCTCGCGCCATTCGGCGTAGATCTCGTGGACTTCATCGCGGTCCCAGAACGGGTGAGAGCCGTCCGGGAAGCCGTCCGTTCCGGTGTTGGCGGCGCTGAGCTCCACCTTGGAGATCAGCGGCTCGGTGAGGTCCTTGGTCAGCGCGTGGGCGACGTCGACGCGGAAGCCGTCCACGCCGCGGTCGGACCAGAAGCGGAGCGTCTTGAGGAAGTCGTCGCGGATTTCCCGGTTGGCCCAGTTCAGGTCCGGCTGTTCCTTGGCGAAGATGTGCATGTACCACTGGCCGGGCGTGCCGTCGGGCTCGGTGATGCGCTCCCAGGCCGGGCCGCCGAAGACGGATTCCCAGTCCGACGGCGCGAGCTCGCCGTTTTCGCCGAGACCGTCGCGGAAGATGTAGCGGTCGCGGGCCGCGGAGCCGCGCGGGGAGGCCAGGGCCTCCCGGAACCACTCGTGCCGGTTCGAGGAATGGTTGGGGACGATGTCGGCAATGAGCTTGATGCCGGCGGCGTGCAGCGCGGCGGACATCTCGTCGAAGTCCGCCAGGGTGCCGAGCTTGGGGTCCACGTCGCGGTAGTCATCGACGTCGTAGCCTCCGTCGGCGAGGGCCGAGGGGTAGAACGGGGAGAGCCAGACGGCGTCGATCCCGAGGTCCTTCAGGTACGGGACCTTGGCGGTGATGCCCTTGATGTCGCCCAGGCCGTCACCGTTGGAGTCCGAAAAGCTCCGCGGGTAGATCTGGTACACCGATGCCTGGCGCCACCAGTTGGGGTCGGCGGCGAGGTCGGAACCGGACAGGGTTGCCAGCGTGGCGGTGTTGGTCAAAGGAGATTCCTTCGGGTCTGGGAGGGTTTCTGGTAATTTAGATACAAGCTAAATATATTGCCTGAACAATTATGGGTCCGGGGACAGAAGAGGTCAAGAAGTGATGCCGCACGCAGCCGCCGCCACGCCGCAGCTGCTGCGCCGCGTCAACGCCCAGGCCGTGCTGCGCCACATCCGCGGCGCCGATGTTGCCACCGGAACCGAGTTGATGGCCCTGACCGGGCTGACCCGGGCCTCGGTGATTGCCGTCTGCGAGGACCTGATCGGCCGGGGCTGGATCGTGGAGCAGGACCAGCCCGCAGACCCGGCAAGTCCGCGGAAGGGCCGGCCGGCCCGGCGCTTTGCCTTCAACCGGGGAGCGGGCTTCGTGCTGGGCCTGGACATTGGTGCCGCGACCACCACCGCCGCCGTGGCCGACCTCCGCGGCACGGTGATCGGCCGTTCCAGCGGGAGCTTCCGCGCGGCGGACATCCCCGCGCAGGAGCGGATCGGCGTCGTCGATCTCGCCTGCCGCGAGGCGCTGGACGCCGCGGGAGCGGACCCGGGCAGAGTCCTGGCCGTCGGCGCCGGGATCGCAGCGCCGGTGGACCGCGACGGCAACGTTCTGGTGACGCAGCGTTTTTGGAGCCTGTTCGACGTCGGGCTCCGCTCCGCGCTGAAGGAGCTGCACGGCTGGACCGTGCTCCTGGAGAACGACGCCAACCTGGCTGCGCTCGGTGAGCGCTGGCGCGGGTCCGGCGTGGGTGTGGATGATCTGGTGGTGCTCCTGGCCGGCGAACGCCTGGGCGCCGGCGTGATGGAATCCGGCCGCCTGCTCCACGGCCGCGGCGGGGCCGCCGGCGAGATGGGCTATCTGGACATGGTGGAAGGTGTTGGCTCCAGCGACGGCATCGCCGCCCTGGTGCGGCAGTGGTCGGCGGCCGGCGGCGGACCCTCCGCGGGCGGCCCTGCCAGTGCGCCGCGCGTCTTCGCGGACGCGGCCGCGGGAGACCCCGCGGCCCTGGCCATCCTGGACCGGATTTCGGAGCGCATGGCCCGGGTCATCGCCTCGATCGCGAGCCTGATCAACCCCGAGCAGGTGGTGATTGGCGGCGCCGTCGCCGAGTCCGCCGGGGCGCTGCTGCCGGGCATCACAGCGCTGCTTCCCCGCTTCACCGCGACTCCCCCGCGGGTGACGGTCTCACCCCTGGGCGACGCGATCGTCACGGCGGGCGCGGTCCGGCACGCCCTGGACTACGTTGAGGCGAATGCCTTGGAGCTGGCCCTCCCCGGCCCGGCCTGAGCCCTAGTCCGGCATGATCATGGTGCGCAGGTCCAGCTGCCGCAGCACCCGGTCCGCGACTTCCGGGTCCATGCCCGGCTCGTTCCGGGCCGCTACGACTTCCCGGCGGGCCGCATCGAGGGCGATCGTCTGCACCGCAATCGCCAGTTCCCGGCCACGCTTGCGCTGCTCCCCCGCGCTTTCATTCCGCAGGCTCCCGTCCAGCAACTCGGCGTGCAGCCGGGTCATTTTCTCCTTCACGAGCGCCACCTTATCCGCCGGCAGCTCCTTCATGAGCTCATTGTCCTTCAGGGCCGCGATCGCTGCCTGTTGCGCCCGGCTCGCCAACACGCGGGCGGCGTCGCGTTCTTCGGAACCGTCCTCGGACGCCTTCAGGACCCGCATGAGCCACGGCAGCGTCAGCCCGGGCAGCACCAGGGTGGCCAGCAGCACGGCGCAGGCGATCACCAGCAGCTCGCTGCGGGCCGGGAACGGCGTGCCGTCCGCAACGGTCAGCGGAAGAGCCAGGGCCAGCGCCAGGGTGGCCAGGCCGCGCATGCCGCACCACGTGAGTATCAGAACGTCCTTGGCCGAAGTAGGGCGCAGAACATCCTTCCTCGCCCGGGAGAGGCCGGACATCATGGCCAGCCAGGCGAAGCGTGCGGCGAACACCAGGACGCACACCACCGCGGCCGTCCCGACCATGCCGAAAACGCCGCTGCCTTCGTCGTGGATGACCTGCCGTACTTCCAGCCCCACCAGCCCGAACGCCAGGCCGGTGACCAGCAGTTCCACGACGTCCCAGAACGCGGTGCGGGTGACCCTCTCCGCGGCGTCCCCGGGCCGGGAGTGCCGCTGCATTTCCAGCGCGGTGACGACGACGGCGATCACCCCGGAGGCGTGCACCTCCTCGGCCAGGATGTAGGCGGCAAACGGCACCACCAGGGTGACGGCGCTCCGGGCCACCATGGAGGTCACCAGGCGGGTGATCAGGCTCGTGAGCCAGCCCATGCCGATCCCCACAACCACCGCGATCGCAGCTCCCAGGACAAACTGGAGGACGACGTCGGAGGCAATCTTGGTGCCGGCGACGGCGGCGGCCACGGCCGCCTGGAAGATGACGATGGCGGCGGCGTCGTTGAACAGGCCCTCGCTCTGGAGCACGTTGATGAGCCGCCGCGGCATGTGGACCCGGCTGGCGATGGAGTCCACGGCCACGGGATCGGGCGGGGCCACCATGGCGCCCAGGGCGATCGCGGCCGGTATGCCGATGCCCGGGATCATGAGCCAGGCCGCGCCCGCGACCACCGCCGTCGAGACCACCACGAGCGCGACGGCAAGCATCAGCAACGTGCGCCAGCGGACCCGGAAAACAGCCCACGAACTGCGCTGCGCTGTCGCGAAGAGCAGCGGGGGCAGGAAAATGGGCAGGATCAGCTCGGGCGGGATCTGGATCTCCGGGAAGCCGGGGATGAACGTCAGGGCAACGGCCAAGATCAGCATCAGCACCGGGTAGGGCAGCCTCAGCTTCTCTCCGAGACCGACAGCGCCCACCGTAGCCAGCAGAAGTCCAACGATGAGTGCCAACTGATCCATGTGCCCGCTTCCCCCGGAGGCGGCCGGGCCATCCCGGGTGGATGCGCGGACCGCCCCCACCACCCTATCGGGAAGGGTCCTGGGCTAGCCCAACGGTTCCAGCGCTGCCGCGAGCGGGAGCGTGCCGTCCCGGAACTCGATGGTACGCCCGATCGTGGCCGGCAGCCCGAGGACCGCCGCCGCCACCAGGGCGACGTTGGCCCGGGCGGTTTCGGTGCCGTCGGACGTGTCGGCGGGGGCGACGTCGATCATCCCGTTGCCGGGTCCCGCGGTCAGCGTTCCGGGGCCCAGGACGGTCCAGTCAAGGCCTGAACCGCGCAGGTACTCATCCGCCGCGGCCTTGGCTTCGGCGTAGGCGAAGAAGCCGTTGTCCGCGGGGACTCCGTGGTCCGGCCCGGCCCCGAAATAGGACACCATGACGTACCTGCTGACGCCCGCTTCCGCCGCTGCGTCCATGGAACGGATCGCGGCGTCGCGGTCCACGGCGTAGGTCCGTTCGGGGCTGCCGCCGCCGGCTCCGGCCGACCACACCAGGGCGTCGTGTCCGTGGAGGGCTCCGGCGATCTGCGCCGTCGTCGCGTTCTCCACATCCAGCAGCGCCGGCGTGGCGCCGGTGGCCGCGACGTCGGCCGCATGGTCCGGGTTGCGGATAAAGGAGGTGACCCCGTGCCCTTCCGCCGCGAGGATCCTGGACAGTTCCAAAGCCACCTTGCCGTGGCCGCCGATGATTGCGATGCGCGTCATGGTCCCATTCTGTCCCACCGGACAGCGAACTGCTGCCCCATCGTCCACAGGTTGGTGGTGGTCCAGTAGATCAGGACGCCGATGGGGAACACGATCCCGCCCACACCGAAGACGACCGGCAGGCTGTACAGCAGCACCTTTTGCGGGCCCATGAGCGGTGTCGCCACGGCCTCGCCGGACAGGCTCCTGGCCATGATCTGCCGCTGCGTGATGAGCTGCGAGGCCGTCATGGCCAGGATCATCGCAATGGAGAGGATCCACACCGAGAGCTGACTGCCGCCGCCGCCGTGCAGCAGCGAGGCCGAGAGCGGGGCGCCGAAAATCGTGGACTCGTCGAACTGCGCGACCTGTTCGGCGCTCATGGCCCCGACGGATTCGCCCTGGCCGGCCGCGGCGCTGATGCCGGACAGCATCTGGAACAGCGCGAAGAAGAAGGGCATCTGGATCAGCAGGGGCAGGCAGGCGGAGAACGGGTTGGTGCCGTGCGCCTTGTAGAGGGCCATCTGTTCCTGCGCCATGGCCTGGCGGGAGACCGGATCGGTCTTGCCCTTGTATTTGTCCTGGAGCTTCTTCAGGTCCGGCTGCAACCGCCTCATGCGCTGCTGGACGTTGACCTGTTTGAGGAACACCGGGATCAGGGCGGCGCGGATCACCAGCACCAGCCCGATGATGGACAGCGTCCACGTCCAGCCGCTGGCCGCCGGCATGCCGATGGCGCTGAGTCCGTCATGGAAACCCGCCATCATGGCTGAGACCAGCCATTTGAACGGGGCCATGATGGTGCCAAGAAGGTCCACTGATATCCCCAACCGTCAGTTGCTGCAAAGTACCGTGAGGCTACACCTGGGCGGGCTTGAAGTGATCTTCACCCGCCCTCGCGGATTAACGACGAACTTGCACCCTTGGCTAGGCCCGATCCTCCAGGAAAGGAATGCGAGGCCGCTTCGCCAGGATCATGTCGGCAAGCGCCAAACCAGTTTCCGTGTTCTGCCTCCCGGAAGGCACCAAACGAATGACTGCGACATAAGGGGTACCCCACGATTCAACCTCAATGACCACAAGGGGACGGCGGCTCAGCGGCCTCCGCAGGTTTTCCATTCTCACGGAGACAACCTGTTCCCA
>NZ_KI914921.1:49251-53415 GCF_000520575.1 Arthrobacter sp. I3 | reverse complement strand
CCCGGCCCCGCCGCCGCCGCGCCGCGGCACAACCACAGCCGCGCCGCCGCCGCGCAGCGGCACAACCACAGCCGCGCCGCGGCACAACGACAGACGTTTCAATGCGCAGCGCCCGGTCCGAGGGGGAGTAGTCTGTGATGTCGTGGGTGCAATTCGTATTTGTTCTAGGTCTGCCTGCCGCAATTCTGCGGTGGCCACTTTGACGTACGTTTACGCCGACTCTACGGCCGTTCTGGGCCCGCTGGCGACGTACGCCGAACCGCACTGCTACGACTTGTGCGAACAGCACGCCGATTCGCTGACCGTGCCGCGCGGCTGGGAAGTCATGCGGCTCGCGATGCCCGCAACTCCGGCCGGTCCCGGCCCCGACGACCTTCTGGCCCTCGCCAACGCGGTCCGCGAGGCGGCCTCACGTCCGGCTGCGGGGGAGACGGCGAAGGGGCAGCGCACGCTGCACCCGGCGCTGGAGGCACCGGCCCCGGCCGAGGGTGCCCGGCGCGGACATCTGCGCGTCCTGCGCGAACCTTCCTAAGGCGCCAACTGGCGGTAGGGTGGAAACTGCAAAAAGCCGTCAGCCACTCAGCCACCGGCGCCCTGTTGCGGCGCCCATCAGGGAGCGTTCACCATGCCCAAGCTCAGTTCCGAACTGTTGTCTGTCCTGCGATGCCCCGTCACCGGCTCCGGCCTGGTGCAGGAAGGCGACGAGCTCGTCACCGTCACGGCAGATGGCGCCGGGAACAAGCTGCGGTACAAAATCGAGGACGGCATCCCGCTGCTGCTGCCGCCGGAACTGCTGCCCGCCGCAGCGGCGGCCCCCGCTGACCAGCACGACGCGAAGCTGCACGACGCCGCCCCGCGCCACGCCGCCGAATAGCGCGCCCCGCGCCACGCCGCGGAATAGCGGCCCCAAAACGCTGCCGGGCACCCATCGGGGAGGCCCGCGGCACCGAATGACTGCTTAGATCCTGCTTCAATCCAGAATCGCCCAGCTCCAGACACGCAATGCCACCGGCCACAACAAAGGACTCAGATGACTTTCGATTACAAGATTGCGGACATTTCCCTGGCCGAGGCGGGCCGCCACCAGATCCGCCTCGCCGAGCACGAGATGCCCGGACTCATGTCCCTGCGCGAGGAGTTCGGCGCCAGCCAGCCGCTCAAGGGCGCCCGGATCGCCGGATCCCTGCACATGACCGTCCAGACCGCGGTGCTGATCGAGACCCTTACCGCCCTCGGCGCCGAAGTCCGCTGGGCCTCCTGCAACATCTTCTCCACCCAGGACGAAGCCGCCGCCGCAGTGGTGGTCGGCAACGGCACCGTCGAGGACCCCCAGGGCGTCCCCGTCTTCGCCTGGAAGGGCGAGACGCTGGAGGAATACTGGTGGACCGCCCAGCAGATCCTCACCTGGCCAGGCGCCGACGCCAACCCTGAGCTGGGCCCGAACATGATCCTGGACGACGGCGGCGACGCCACCATGCTGGTGCACAAGGGTGTCGAGTTCGAGGCCGCCGGCGCTGTCCCCGCCGCCGCCGAGGACGAGTCCGAGGAAGGCCGGGTGTTCCTCGACGTGCTGCGCGCATCCCTCGAGGCCGACCCGCAGAAATGGACCCGCATCGGCGCCCTCCTGCTCGGCGTCACCGAGGAGACCACCACGGGCGTGCACCGCCTGTACCAGCTGGCGGAGCAGGGCAAGCTGCTCTTCCCGGCGATCAACGTCAACGACTCTGTCACCAAGAGCAAGTTCGACAACAAGTACGGCATCCGCCACTCCCTGCCGGACGGCATCAACCGCGCCACCGATGTCCTGATGGGCGGCAAGGTCGCCGTCGTCTGCGGTTACGGCGACGTCGGCAAGGGCGCAGCGGAGGCCTTCCGCGGCCAGGGGTCGCGCGTGATCGTCACGGAGATCGACCCGATCTGCGCGCTCCAGGCGGCCATGGACGGCTACCAGGTCGCCAAGCTGGAGTCCGTCCTCGGCGAAGGCCACATCTTCATCACCACCACGGGCAACAAGGACGTCATCATGGCCAAGCACATGGCCGAGATGCGTGACAAGGCCATCGTGGGCAACATCGGGCACTTCGACAATGAGATCGACATGGCCGGGCTGGCGCGGGTCCCCGGCATCAAGAAGGTCGAGATCAAGCCCCAGGTGCACGAGTGGGTCTTCGAAGCTGACCCGGCCACGGGCAAGGGCGGCCGCTCCATCATCGTCCTGTCCGAAGGCCGCCTGCTGAACCTCGGCAACGCCACCGGACACCCCTCGTTCGTCATGAGCAACTCTTTCGCCAACCAGACGATCGCCCAGATTGAACTGTTCACGAAGGCCGGCCAGCCCGAGGGCGAGCGGGAATACGAGAACGAGGTGTACGTCCTGCCCAAGATCCTGGACGAAAAGGTCGCCCGCCTGCACCTGGGTGCCCTCGATGTGGAGCTGACCGAGCTGTCCAAGGAACAGGCCGAGTACCTGGACGTCGACGTGGCCGGACCGTACAAGCCCGGCCACTACCGCTACTAGGAACCCTCCCAAAGGGCCCCGGACGAAGGTCCGGGGCCCTTTGCTGTGACCGTTTTGGGGGCGCTTTTGTAACCGGATCGTGGTCGAATCGGGCCGGGGTTCCAAGGTAATTCGCTTATGCTGGCAGGATGACGTGTGGAAACGCCCGGGTCCTGTGATGGCCCTGAAGACCTGGAGTACCGGCCGAAAGATCGCCCTGCTGGGGGTGCTCTGTGCCCTGGCAGCCGGCGGCGGAGCCTTCGCCGCGGCGGCTCCGGGGCTGGCCCAGTCCGGGATTTCCTCCGAGGCCGGATCCCCGGCCCGGACGACGCCGGGACTCGCCGTCCCGGTGGTCGCCCCCGCTGAACTGGCCGTCTCGCCCGCCGACGGTGCCAAGCAGGTCAACCCTGCGGCGCCGGTTTCCCTCAAGGTCACGAACGGCCGGATTGACCGCGTGGCCCTGACGAGCGATGGCGGCGACACCGTTGACGGCACCCTGGGCACGAACGGGTCCGCCTGGACGTCCTCCGGCAACCTGACGTTCAACACGCGGTATAACTTCACGTACTCCGTGGTGGACGACGCGGGACGCGAGACCCACAGCACGCGCGCGTTCACCACCGTCTCGACCGCCAACGAGGCTGACGCCGCCATATACCCCTTGGACGGGATGAAGGTGGGTGTGGCCCAGCCCCTGCAGATCACACCTTCAGCGAGCCGGTCCTGAACCGGACCGCCGTCGAAAAGGCCATCAAAATCACCTCGACGTCCGGCCAGGTGGGTGATTTCCACTGGTTCAACAACAACACTGTCAGGTACCGGCCGGAGGCCTTCTGGGCCGCGAACAGCACCATCACCATGGACATGAAGCTGTTCGGCGTTGAGCTCGGCAACGGGCAGGTCGGCAACTTCAACAAGACGGTAACCGTCCACATCGGGGACAAGAAGGTGGCCGTCGCCGACGCCAAGGCCCATACGTTCTCCGTCAGCATCAACGACAAGCCGGCCGGCCACTGGCCGGCGACCATGGGCGACACCCGGTTCCCGTCGGCACGGGGCTTCCTCGTGTTCATGGAGAAGCACCGTGTGGAGCACATGGATGCCTCCACGATCGGGCTCAAACCGGGGGACCCGGCCTACTACGGCCAGCTGGACGTCAACTACGCCACGCGCCTGACGCCCAGCGGGGAATTCATCCACCAGGCCACGGAGTCCGCGATGCCCTACATCGGCAAGACGAACCTCTCCCACGGCTGTATCGGCCTGGGCCCGGACGGCGCGAAGTGGGTGTTCGACAACATGACCACCGGCGACGTCGTCCAGGTGGTGAACACCGAGGGGGAGTACGCCAACTTCGATGACGGCTTCGGGGACTGGAACATCCCTTGGGCCCAATACGCCAACTGACGGGGTGGCACCTCGCTGAGCCCAATCCTCGGACGGTAGGCTCAGAGCCAGATAAGTTGCGCAGCCGGGCGCAGGCCGGGCAGCGCAGAAGCCTACGGAAGCGAAGCTCCACGTGACTGACAAGAGTCCCACCCCTCCCGACCGGCCGGATCCGCACCTGGATCCGTCGGACGACACCGACGAACCGGCGTTCGACTGGATGAAGCCGGCCGCCGCCGGCAAGCCCACGGCGGGCACGGCAGCCGGCCCGGCAGGATCGG
>NZ_KI914921.1:39976-49151 GCF_000520575.1 Arthrobacter sp. I3 | reverse complement strand
GCAGCCGCCAGCAAGGCAGGGCCGGCCGCAGCCGCCGGCAAGACAGGATCAGCCGCAGCAGCGGGATCAGCTGAGGGCACGGCAGCGCCGTCGGCAGCGCCCACCGCCAGCCAGCCGGAGAGCCGCGCCGACCGCAAGGCGGCCGAGGCCGCCGCCACGGGGCCGTCGGATACTGCCCAGTCGGATGTGACGACGTCGAATGCTGCCACGTCGAATGCTGCCCCGTCGGATGACAAGGCGCGCGGGGCAGGAGCCGGCGCATCAGCCGGCGCACGTCCTGACATCGCCCCCGAGGACGAAGTCGAACGCCGCAACGCCGAACGCCGTAATGCCGAACGCGAGCAGGCGGCCAAGGCCAAGCCCGTCCTCCCTCGGGTGCTTCAGGTGCTGCTCGCCGTGTTCTACCCGGTCATCCTGCTGGTGCTCGCCGTCCGCGCCGTGACCAGCCCCCTGTTCCTCTGGGTGGAATACAACCGTCCGGGCTTCCCCGGTGACGGCTACGGCTTCAGCACCGATGACCGCATGACGTACGGCTCCTACGCGGTGGACTACCTCAGCAACTGGTCGGGACCCCGCTACCTCGGCGATCTTGTGGACCAAAGCGGGGAGCGGTTGTTCAAGGACGGCGAAGTCAGCCACATGGCCGACGTCAAGGCCGTGATCCTGTCCACTTTCGGCGCCGGTACCCTGCTGATCCTGCTGGGCCTGGTGGCCGTGATCTACCTCAAGCGCCGCCATAACGGGGGAGTCCGCCGCGGCTTGTTCGCTGGCTCGATCGTCACCCTTGCGCTCATCATCGGCCTCGGGACCCTCGCGGTACTCGGCTGGGAGCAGTTCTTCACCGATTTCCACCGTATTTTCTTCGCTAACGGGACCTGGACATTTACGCTTCAGGACACTCTGATCCGGCTCTTCCCGGGCCAGTTCTGGATGGACGCCGGGATCGTCATTGGAAGCCTCGTGCTGCTCGCTTCCCTGGGCACCCTCGTCCTGACCTGGCCCACGCGCCGGCGCCGCGGCCTCGGCAAGAAGGCCGCCGCCACGTCCAAGGGCACCGATACTGATGCCGGCGCCGGCACTGGCGCCACCGCCGAGGCTGCGCCCGCGGCAGACGGCACGGCCGGCAGCGACGCAGAGGGCCCGGCGCGCACCCGGCACACCGTCTGACGACGGGCCGGTTGGCGTTGTCAGCCGTAGATCCGGTTGATGTGCTGTTCGTAGTCCCGCACGACGGCGGCCCGCTTGAGTTTGAGCGAGGGGGTCAGGTGCCCTGATTCCACGGTGAAGTCGGCGTCCAGGATGACGAAGCTGCGGATCGACTCGGCCTTGGAGACCGTGAGGTTCGCGGCATCGATGGCTTCCTGGATCGCGGCGCGGACCGTATGGTCCGCGGCGGCTTCGGCCGGCGCCATGACGGGCACCTTCCGGGCGGCGCACCAGTTGCGCAGTCCTTCCGGGTCCAGGTTCACCAGTGCCGAGACGAAGGGCCGGCCGTCGCCAACGACCACGGCCTGTCCGACCAGCTGGTGCTCCCGGATCTTCTCCTCGAGCGGGCCCGGGGCGACATTCTTGCCGCCGGCCGTGACCAGCAGGTCCTTCTTCCGGCCCGTGATGGTCAGGAATCCGTCCTCGTCGAGGGAACCGAGGTCGCCGGTCCGGAAGAAACCGTCCACGAAGGCCTCAGCGTTGGCGGCCTCGTTCGCGTGGTAGCCCTTGAAGACGCCGATGCCCTTGACCAGGATCTCGCCGTCGTCAGCCACCCGGACCGTGGTGCCCGGCACCGGGATGCCGACGGTGCCCACCTTGGTCCGTGCCGGGGTGTTGGCTGTGCAGGGCGCCGTGGTTTCGGTCAGGCCGTAGCCTTCCAGGACGGGGATACCCACGCCGCGGAAAAAATGGGCGTCGTTGGAGCTCAGCGGGCTCGCGCCGGAGACCGTGTACCGCAACTGGCCGCCGAAGGCCTGCCGGAGCCGGGGATACAGGATCCGGTCGAAGACTGCGTGCCGGGCACGCAGCACGAGCCCCGGGCCCGTGCCGTTGCCCCGGGAGGCGGCGTCGAGGGCCTTGGAGTAGTCGATCGCGGCCGCCGCTGCGGCTGTGAAGATCCGCACCTTGCCGGCGGCGTCCGCCTTCTGCGCGGCTCCGGCATAGACCTTTTCGAAGATCCGGGGGACCACCAGCAGAAAGGTGGGTTTGAAGCTGTCCAGATCGTCCAGGAGCTCTTTGGCGCTGGCGGTGTGGCCGAGGGTGGATCCGGAGCTCAGGCAGACCACCTGCACCGCCCGGGCCAGGACGTGCGCCAGGGGCAGGAACATCAGCGTCCGGGAACGCGGCTGCATGAGGAGCTCGGGCAGGAACAGGACGATGTTCTTGGCCACCAGGGCAAAGTTGGCGTGGGTGATCTCGCAGCCCTTGGGCTTGCCGGTGGTGCCCGAGGTGTAGACCAGGGACGCGACATCCGCCAGGGACGCCGCGGTCCGGTGGCGTTCCAGCTCGGCGTCGGTCACCCCGGTGCCGGCAGCGGCCATGCTCGCCAGGTTCGGTGCGGCGCCGTCGTGCTCCATCCGCACGACGGCAACAAGCCGGTCACCGAGGACTGTGGAGGCGTCCAGGACGCCCTGGACGAGAGCGGCCCTGGCGTGGTCCTCGACGAACACCCGCCGGGCCCCCGAATCATGGAGAATCCACTCGACCTGGGACGCGGAGGAGGTCTCGTAGATCGGAACGGTGACGCCGCCGGCGAACCAGATGGCGAAGTCCACCACCGTCCACTCGTACCGGGTGGCGGACATGACCGCGACGGTTTCGCCCGGCGTGAGTCCGCCGGCGATCAGGCCCTTGGCCAGGGCAGTGACCTGCTCCAGGAAGTGCTGGACGGAGACGTCGGTCCAGCCGCCGGGGCCTTTGCGGGAGTAGAGGGCGTGCACGGGATCCTTCGCGTGCTGCTCCAGGAGCAGGTCAGTCACGTTGCTCTCCGGGTCCAGCTCCACGAGCAGTCCGGTGCTTGCTTCTCTCACAGCCGAGTCTCCATTTCCTGGTCCGCCCGGAGTTCGGCGGACATTCCCCTGCAATCCTGCCCTAGATCCAGGACGGCATCCACATCCGGATGCGCCAGTCCTGGTACGGGATCACCTCGGCCGTCCAGACCGGGTAGAAGAACGCGGACACCAGCACGGCCGCCACCACGAACAGCGCCACCAGGCAGAACCCGGACCGCCGGCGCCAGAGGGGGTCGGCGCGCTGGCCGAGCACCAGCCCCAGGCAATAGACGAGCGCCAGCACCAGGAACGGTTCAAAGGACACGGCGTAGAAGAAGAAAGTGGTGCGCTCCGGGTACATGAACCAGGGGAGATATCCTGCGGCCACTCCGGCCAGGACTGCGCCGGCGCGCCAGTCGCGGCGGCCCGCCCACCAGAACAGCAGGACACCCAGGCTCACGGCCGCGCTCCACCAGATCAACGGGTTGCCGACGGAGAGGATGGCGGTGGTGCAGTTGGTCAGCTCGCAGCCCGGGGTGCCCTGCCCGGGGGATTCGTAGAAGAAGGACGTGGGCCGGCCCATGACCAGCCAGCTCCAGGCGCTGGCCTCGTAGGGGTGGTCGGCACTGAGGCCCTGGTGGAACTTGTAGGCCTCCAGGTGGTAATGCGCCAGGGACCGTACGGCGTTCGGCAGCCAGCCCCACTCCGCCGAGGGGTTGGCGTCGGCCCAGTGCCTGAAGTAGGCGTCCGTGGACCGGAACCACCCGGTCCATGTGGCGCCGTAGACCAGGGCGGCCACCGGAACGATGCTCAGGAAGGCCGGGACGCCGTCCTTGAGGATGCCGCCGCTGATCCAGGCATGCACGCCGGCTATGCGCCGCGCGCTGAGGTCCCAGAAGACGGTCAGCAGGCCGAATCCGGCCAGAAAGAACAGGGCGGACCATTTCGTGCCGACCGCCAGGCCCAGGCAGACGCCCGCCGCGAGGCGCCACCACCGGATGCTGAGCCAGGGCCCGGAGGTGAGCTGCAGCGCCGAGGGCCGCCCCGTGGCGGAGGCCGCGGCCTGCCGGCCGAGCCGGGCAGCGAGCCGCCTCCGGCCGTCGTCGCGGTCCATCAGCAGGGCCCCGAACGCGGCGAGGATCCAGAACATCAGGAAGATGTCCAGCAGCGAGGTCCGGGACATGACCAGGTGGTGGCCGTCCACGGCGAGCAGGATGCCGGCCACGGCACCCAGGGTGAGCGAGCGGAAGAGCTTTTGCGCGATCAGGGCCAGCAGGAGGATGGACAGTGTCCCCGTCAGGGCCGCACCGAACCGCCAGCCGAAGGGGTTGTCCGCCCCGAACAGCCACATGCCCGCGGCGATCATCCACTTGCCGACCGGCGGGTGGACGACGTACTCCGGCGTGTTCAGCAGCACGCCGGGGTTGCCGGCGATGAACGAGTCGTTCGCCCGGTCCGGCCAGCTGCGCTCGTATCCGCTGACCAGGAATGAGTACGCGTCTTTGACATAGTACGTTTCGTCAAAGACCAGGTTGCGCGGCGTGTCCAGCCGGACGAACCGCAGGACGCCGCCCAGCGCGGCCGTCAGGACGGGAATGAGCCAGTACCAGAGCCGAAGCGACGCCGGGTAGTCCCGCCAGCTCTGGAGGCCGCCGATCAGGCGCTCCCGGAGGGCCTCCGGGGTGTTGGCCTCGGCGGGGCGGCCGATCCAGCGGTGCCCTTCAAGGTTGCGGCCGGTGCTGAAGCGGTTCCGGTCCTTGCCGGCCGCCCGGCCGTCGGGACGGCCGGGACCTGTTGCCGGCGATGCATCAGGGCCAGTCTCGGGCTGCCGCGTGGGGGTCTGGGTCACGTTGCCCATGCTACCTTTCGCAGCTGTGCTCGCAGGCCCCCGCCCCGGCGGCAGTAGGCTGGTCCTGTGGACCACGAACCCAGCCCTTCCCCCCTTCCTCCCCTCGATCCTCCCTTCGACGGCGATGACGCCGCCGCCGTTCCCGCCCCTGATTCGGCGTCTGTTTCCGCCGCTGTGTCCGCCTCCGGCGGGCCTGGCAGGATCGTCCTCGCCGCGACGCCGATCGGCAATGCGGGCGATGCCTCGGCGCGGCTCGTGGAGTTGCTCGCGACGGCGGACATCGTCGCCGCGGAGGACACCCGGAGGCTGCACCGCCTCGTGCAGAACCTCGGCGTCACCGTGGCGGGCCGGATCATCAGCTATCACGAGCACAATGAGGCAGCCAAGACGGCTGACCTGCTGGCGCAGGTCCGGTCCGGCAAGACCCTGGTGATGGTGACCGACGCCGGCATGCCCTCGGTCTCTGATCCGGGGTTCCGGCTGGTTGAAGGCGCCGTGGCGGCCGGCCTCACCGTCACCGCCGCACCCGGACCCTCCGCCGTGCTGACCGCCCTGGCACTGTCGGGCCTGCCGACGGACCGGTTCTGCTTCGAGGGCTTCCTGCCGCGCAAGGCCGGTGAACGTTCCTCGCGGCTGGCGGATCTCGACACCGAGCGGCGCACCATGGTGTTTTTCGAGGCGCCGCACCGGCTGGAGCCCATGCTGAGGGCCCTGCGGGAGAGCTTTGGCGCCGACCGCCGGGCCGCCGTCTGCCGTGAACTCACCAAGACCTATGAAGAGGTCATCCGCGGCACCCTGCGCGAACTGCTTGAATGGGCCGAGTCCAGCGAAGTGCGCGGCGAAATCGCCGTGGTGGTGGGCGGCGCCCCGGAACGCGAACCCGGCCGTCCCGAGGATCATGTGGCCGCCGTCAACGGGCTGATAGCCCAGGGCATCCGGCTGAAGGAGGCCGTCGCCGCAGTGGCCGAAGACGCGAAGGTCAGCAAGCGCGAACTCTATGCCGCGGTCCTCGCCGCGCGCTGAGCCGTGCGCTGAGCCAGGTGGGTGCCGGGCGGCGGGTTCCGGCGCGCCGCCGTGCCTCGGGGGCCAGAACCGGGCTCCACGCCCACGCAGAACGGTTGTGCAGCTGCACAGCATAGTTCGGATACAGTAGTGCGCGCATGCATAGACTTGCCAGTGAGCGCGGCAGTAGCGTGGCAGTAATCCAGACGCCCGTGCCTGCCTGTGGGAACGAGCGCCTACAACGAAAACTCATTCAAAAACTTGTGCCCACACTAGTTCAACCGAATTGCTGACGAGGGAGTCATTGTGACTGTAACTGCCCAGCCTATTGTTTCCGCGGACCGGGAGAGCGCCCTGCTGGCGTCCGTTCCGACGGGTCTGCTCATCAACGGCGAATGGCGTCCGGCCGTGTCCGGGAAGACCTTCGACGTCGAGGATCCCGCGACCGGGAAGGTCCTGCTCAGCATTGCCGACGCCGGTCCCGAAGACGGCAAAGCGGCCCTGGACGCGGCCGCCGCCGCGCAGGAGTCCTGGGCCAAGGTCCCGGCCCGGGAACGCGGCGAGATCCTGCGCCGCGCCTTCGAGCTGGTGACCGAACGGGCCGAGGACTTCGCGCTCCTGATGACCCTGGAGATGGGCAAGCCGCTGGCCGAGGCCCGTGGCGAGGTCACCTATGGCGCCGAGTTCCTGCGCTGGTTCTCGGAAGAGGCCGTCCGCGCGTTCGGCCGCTACTCGGTCTCCCCGGACGGCAAGTCCCGGCTGCTGGTGACCAAGAAGCCCGTGGGCCCGTGCCTTTTGATTACGCCGTGGAACTTCCCGCTGGCGATGGCCACCCGCAAGATCGCCCCCGCGGTCGCGGCCGGCTGCACGATGGTGCTCAAGTCCGCGAACCTGACCCCGCTGACCTCCCAGCTGTTCGCGGCCGTGATGGTCGAGGCCGGCCTGCCCGCCGGTGTCCTGAACGTCATCCCGACCTCCACGGCCGGCGCCACCACGGGTCCGCTGATCAAGGATCAGCGCCTGCGTAAGCTGTCCTTCACCGGTTCCACCGAGGTCGGCCGCCGGCTGCTCGCTGATGCGTCCGAGACGGTGCTGCGGACCTCGATGGAACTGGGCGGGAACGCCCCGTTCGTGGTGTTCGGGGACGCCGACATCGACGCGGCCGTCGCCGGGGCGATGCTGGCGAAGCTGCGGAACATGGGCGAGGCCTGCACGGCGGCGAACCGGTTCATCGTGCACGAGTCCGTCGCAGCGGAGTTCGCGGAGAAGTTCGCCGCGAAGATGGCGGAGATGACCACGGCCCGGGGCACCGAGGCCGAGTCCAAGGTCGGCCCGCTGATCGATGCCAAGAGCCGGGACAAGGTCCACGAACTCGTCACCGACGCCGTGAACTCCGGTGCTGTCGCCGTGACCGGCGGCTCCGCCGTCGAGGGCCCGGGCTACTTCTACAAGCCCACGATCCTCACCGGCGTGAGCGAGGGCAGCCGGATCCTGTCCGAGGAAATCTTCGGGCCCGTCGCCCCGATCATCACCTTTGACACCGAGGACGAGGCTGTCCGGCTCGCGAACAACACCGAATACGGGCTGGTGGCCTACGTCTTCACCCGGGACTTGAACCGGGGCATCCGGATGGGCGAACGGCTCGAGACCGGCATGCTGGGCCTGAACGCCGGCGTGGTCTCCAACGCTGCCGCCCCGTTCGGCGGCGTCAAGCAGTCCGGCCTGGGCCGCGAAGGCGGCCTCGAGGGCATCGAGGAATACCTCTACACGCAGTACATCGGCATCGCCGACCCCTACGCCGGCTAGCCACACCAGCTACCCGCGACGCACCCGGCGGACGGAGTTGCGGATCTTCCCCCAGGATCCCGCGAACCCCCGCCGGGTGCGTAGTGCTGTCCGGGAGAGGAACCCGCGGGGCAGCCGGAGGGCCCGCCGCCAGCCGGCCATGACCGACGGCGGCAGCCAGGCCGCGCGCAGCCGGACCAGGAAGCCGGCGTTGGCGCGCAGCGAGGCCTGCACCAGGGCGATCCTGGCAGCGGCGGAGTCGGCCGGATCCGCGGAGCCCGCGGTCCGCGCCGGGCCGGCCAGGCCGCCCGGGCGGCCGTACTGCTCACGTTCGAAGTCCTCGGTCAGGGCCGCCGCGGCCCGCTGGCCGGGCCCGTCCGCACCGCCGGGTTCCCCCAAAACCGTCGAGGCGCGCAACCGCTCGGAGAAATTCCGCGGCGTTTCGCTCGCTCCGGGCGCCACCCCGTAGTCCGTGGCCAGATCCCGCAGTTCCGCCCAGGCCGGCAGCGCCGTCCCGGTCGTGACGCCTGGATTGCCGCGGGCCGCCGTCCTCAGCCTGCGGCGCCGCACGCCGCTGCGCACCAGCCGCGGGGAGGCCACCAGCAGCGCCAGCAGCAGCACCGCGGCAACACCGTACAGCGCCTGTGCCGCCTGGGCGCCGCTGGGCGCCGGCGTGCCCGCTCCGGGAAGCGGGACCGTGCCGGGGGCCGGGAACGGTGCCTGGGTGGAACCGTCACCGGGGGTCAGGGCGTCGTTGCGGTCGTTGGTGCTGGCACCGCTGCGTGCGGCGGCATCCGTGGCGTACGCCGGAACGACGCCGCGGGATGGCGTCGGCTCAAACGCGACCCAGCCGACGCCCTGGAAGTAGAGCTCCGGCCAGGCGTGGGCGTCCCGGGCATCGACCTCGAACTCCGGAAGCGGGCCCTGGCCCGAGACCGCCACCGTCGCCCCGGTGGGGCGCCCCGGCGCGTAGCCCACGGCGATCCTGCTCGGAATGCCCTCCAGCCTGGCCATCACGGCCATGGCGGAAGCGAAATGAATGCAGTAGCCGCTCTTCTGGGTCAGGAAGTCCGCCAGCACGGACAGGCCGTTGCCGTCGTAGCCGCCCTGCACGGGGGACTGCAGCGAGTAAGTGAACTCGGCGGAGCGCAAATACCTCTGGATGGCCATGGCCCGCGAATACGGCGAGTTGGCACCCGCCGTCACAGTTTTAGCCGTGCTGCGCACAACCTCCGGAACATTCGACGGTTCCCGGAGGAACAGTCCGGGGACACCGCGCACCTGCCCGGAAGCGCCCGCCAGCAGCGCTGCCGTGAGCTGCGGAGTGACGGACGAGACCACATATTGCTGGTCGCGGGAATTTGTGTCCACACCCTTGATGCTCAGCGTGGCGGGGTCCCAGCTCCAGCGCCCTGAGAGGCCGTTGACAGCTTCCGGCGCATACGGCGCGGGCAGGTACGGGCTCGTGTACTGGCCGGTGTTGACGGCCGTAATCACGCGGAGCTCGGCCGGGGCGGTCTCATGCCCGGCCTCGAGCCGGCCCGTTCCCGGCTGCCGGCTC